>DAOVLG010000067.1 GCA_030631385.1 Candidatus Coatesiibacteriota bacterium
GCTTTAAAACGGCCTACCGCTGTTCTTCTACAACCGGCCAATTGACCGAGGAGTAATGATGAGAACCGCCACAGCGATCCTGCTCGTCTGTTCCACCGTCGTTTTCGCCATCACCGAGGCGCCCATCTTTTTTTCTGAGATGCAGAGGGCCGACGCAGACAGGCCCAGGGTCGGTCCCGCGCCTCCGGGCGCCACGGAGTACGACGTGGGCGACGGCCTCCAGCTCTGGAAGTGGAACCTCAGCGGCTATCCAACCCAGGACCTGGTGGATTGCACCATCCGTGGCAAGACGGATCACGGTTACGTCGTGGTGGATGACGAGGTTTGGGGCACGCAGGTAGATCAGACCGACGTCAACCAGATACTCGAGGCCTGGGAGTACTCCTCGATCGGCCCCCGCCCCGACGAGGGCATCTACGAGATAAACACCACGAGCTTCGGACCCTGCCCCGACGAGATAGACGGAGACCCGCGGGTGTTCCTCTTCTACTACGACCTGGACATCTCCGCCGACGGATTCTGGATGTACTTCGACCAGTACCCGGAAGGCACCCACGAGTGGCACTCAAACGAACGGGAGATAGTCTACCTGAACAGCTCGGATAGAGACCCCGGCGGAGATTACATGATCGCCGTGACGGCCCACGAGTTCGAACACATGCTCCACTGGACCCAGGACCCCAACGAGGACCTCTGGGTTGACGAGGGCTGCGCCGAGCTGGCCATGTTCCTCTACGGGCACCCCGACACCATCAGCGGCTTCAACGGCAACTCGGACAACGATCTCACCAGCTGGGACGGCACCTGGGCCGATTACATCAAGACCTACCTCTGGACGCTGTACCTCTACGAGCACTACGGAGAAGGGGCGCCGAGCCCGAAAGACCTCATCTGGGAGCTGGTCCACGAGCCGGCAAACTCGATCAACGGGGTGAACAACGCCCTGGACACCGTGGATGCCGGAACCACCTTCGAGGAGATTATCCCCGACTGGGTCGCCGCAAACTACCTCGATCTCGAGGACGAGGACCTCTTCGACGGAAGGTATAGCTACTTCGGTGAGGACCTTCCCGCCTTCACGCCGGCCTCGATCCACAACTCCTACCCCGCCTCGGGCACCAACAGCCTGAGCCGTTACGCCGGGGAGTACGTCCTCTTCGTCGAGCCGGGTCGCGGTCCCGAGGTGGCGGAGTGGCTCTACGGGACCTTCGACGGCCACGACTCGGCCGACTTCGCCGTAGACATCCTCAGAATAGACTCCGATGATGAATCGGCCACCGAGGTCGAGCGCCTGGACCTGGATTCGGAAAACTGGTCCAGCTTCGACGCCCCCGATTTCCCGCTCCTGCACGACAAGGTGGTCATCTCGACGACGAGGTTCACCTCTGCGGGGCTCGGCAACTACGACTACTGGGCCGACGTCAGCGAAACCGGTTTGGATGAGGGTGATTTCAGCGTCACACGGGTGAGCGACGGCGTGCTGGCGGAATGGAGCTGGCCGGAGGCGCGGACGATCACCCTTCTGCGCAACTCGGGAACCCAGGAGACCCAACTGGTCGAGTTGGATCTCCACGAGGGGCGCTATCTCGACCGGGAGGCCCCGGCGGAGAGCTGTTCCTATCTCCTCGAGGTAATCGCCCACGGCGGTCTGCGCATACGCATCGGGCCGGTGGAGGTGGGGCCGGTAGAGGGTAGGACGACTCAGCTCGGTCTCAGCACGCCCTACCCGTCTCCTTCCCACGGCCGGGTAACCTTCGAGTGCACCGTTCCCGACGTCGAACAGGCCTTTTTCCTCATCCACGATATTGCCGGAAGGCGGGTATTGAAAGAAACGGTCTCGGCGGAGGACGGCCTGGTGGTCTGGGACTCCTCCGGCGCGACTCCGGGGGTGTACGTGGCAACACTCTCCAGTGAGCGACAGAGCGTCAGCCGGCTGCTCGTCATCTCGCGTTAGGCGGTCAATCGCAGGGCGGGGGCTCTTTACCCCGCCTTACGGATATACGCCGATGTAGCGCGGCCCTTCCACGGGCCGCCCTAGGATAATGACAATCATCGTCCGGGAGAATGAAAAAAAGTGGGATGACAACCGGGTCATCCCTGGCTTACAACGAGGGAAAAGGAACCGGCGCAGCCTCTTGCGAACGCTGCCGGTGTGTTAAAATAAACCTTCGGCTCGGCAGAACCACGAAAGAAACCCCGCGGGAGTTTTCCCATGCTCGATCTCTTCCTCTTCTCCGGCAACGCCCACCCCGAACTGGCCTCTGGCATAGCCGCCTATCTGCACACCCCCCTGCGCAAACGGGTCCTGGATCGCTTCGCCGACGGCGAGGTACGGGTGGAGATCGGCGAGAACGTCCGCGGTCGCGACTGTTTCGTCATCCAACCCACCTGCGGAACGGCCGAAGCCACCGTCAACGACAACCTGATGGAGCTGTTGACGATGGTGGACGCCCTGCGCCGGGCCAGCGCGCGCCGTGTCACCGCCGTCGTCCCCTACTTTGGCTACGCCCGCCAGGATCGCAAGGACACGCCCCGTGTGCCGCTCACGGCCAAGCTGGTCGCCAACCTCCTGACGCGCGCCGGCATTGACCGCCTGCTGACCATGGACCTCCACGCCGGCCAGATCCAGGGCTACTTCGACATCCCGGTGGACAACCTCCTGCCCCGGCCCCTCTTCCTGCGCGAACTGGGTAACTTCGACTCCAAGGAGCTGGTCATCGTCGCCCCCGACGCCGGCTCGGCTAAGATCAACCGCTCCTACGCCGACCGGCTCCGATCCGGCTTCGCCATCGTAGACAAGAGCCGTCACTCCACCGACGTCTCCAAGGCGTTGACCCTCATCGGAAAGGTCAAGGACAGGCACTGCTTTATCATTGACGACATCATTTCAACGGGCGGAACGATGGTCAACGCCGCGCGGCTGCTCGTAGATCGCGGGGCGAAAAGTGTGCGGGCCGCGGTGACACACGGCGTCTTCGCCGGCAGAGCCTACCAGAAGTTGGCCGATTCGGTTTTTTCCGAGTTCATTGTGACCGACACCATCCCCCTGCGCCCCGGCACCCCCGGCATCATTCGGACCATCAGCGTAGCCAAGCTCATAGGCGAGGCCATCCGCCGGACGCATTACGACCTCTCGATCAGCGTTCTCTTTATCTAGATGAAAAGATTTCTCAGCTATACGGTTCCCATCCTCCTCTCGGCTCTGGCCTGCTCCGACATCGCCCTGGATCCGTTCTGGAGCGAGTACGAGTTGCCGGAAGGACCGGCTCTGGGCCTGCGCGACATCGACTACGACGGCAACACGGGCTTCGCCGCGGGCGTGGGCGGTCAGGCCTGGTTCTGCCACCACGGGCAGTGGTCCGAGGACTGGACGCCCGTCCACAGCGGTTTCGACGTGGAGTTCACCGGCGTTGACGTGAGCGATGGCGGCGATATCTGGGTCTGCGGTGCCGATAGCGATGAAAACGGGCATCTCTATACATATACCTATGATCTGCTCCAGGACTGGGACGAACACGAACTGGACGGCGCCGCCTTCCTGGCCGACGTGGCCGTGGGAGGTTTTGGTATGATAACCGTGGGCTCCGAGGGTCAGGTTTGGCGGCGTTGGATAGATTGGGAACTGGTCTGGAACGACAGCGATTATCTCTGGCGGGCGGTAGACCTGCACGCCTCCGGCGAGGTGCTCGTGGTCGGCGGGAGGATTTCCACCGGCAACGGCGCCTTCCTGCGCTTCCACTACTCCGACGGTGGTTACACCCTGTACGAGACCGCCGGCGGGCGGTTGGAGGATTGCGCCTTGACGGACTCCAACACCGGCTGGGCCGTGGACGCCGACGGCTACATCTATCGCTACGACTCTGGCACGATGCAGATGGTCGCTGACACCGGCCTTCTTCTCCGCGGTCTGGCCGTCGAGCCTGACCGCAACGACGCCCTCTGGCTCTGCGGTCCCGGCGGAGCACTGGTTCATTACGCCGACGGCGAATTGGAGTACCACGATTCGCCCACCGGCGAGAATCTGCACGATCTGGTGCTGGTCAACTCCGACGAAGGCTGGGCGGCGGCTCAGACTCTCCTCCTCGAATACCGCTGATGCGGGACCTGGTTATTGACGTCAACCATCCCCGAGGAGCACGCTGGCCGCCGGCGGATGAGCTCATCGGTTTAGACGACCTCCGGCGAAAGGGGGCGGGGCATAGAAGCCCCGCGCTACACCGGGTGCTCCGTTCCGCGGTCTCCTACCCACGCTACCGGCGTATCTACCTGTCATGCTCCGACACCCGGCATGTAAAACCCGACCTGTTGTTCGCCTCCCTGGCGTTGGCTGACGAGGTATGGTTCGTGCCGATTACCCAGCCGATCCACCGGATCACCAAGGGCGGCCTCCCCTGGAAACTACCACCCCTGCGCAGCCTCCCCTCCCTCATCGCGGCCCGCGAGTTTAGACGAAGCCTCCCGGCCAACCCCCCCCGGGGCACTCCGAGATTGACGGGCGGAGTGCTACTGTTATCCCATTCATACCCCCCCTCAACGGGGGGGATTCAGACATCAATGGTCAACGCCGCCGAAGGATTCCTGCGGCGCGGACTTCCAGTTCGCGTCCTCGACAGTTACCGTCTCGGATGGCGCTCCTACGATGCGACGAGCCCCGTCCCGATCCGGCGGGTCTATAACGGTGAGCGATGCCGCCTGAGGGAGTACCGAAGGCTGGCGCGCCGAGCCGCCGAGGCCACCCGGTTTCTCCCCGGGAAACCACCGTCCCGGCGAGTGGTGGAGCTGATCGCCGGTTTCATCGCCGCCTGCCCCCCAGGAAAGTCCGCCGCCTTTCTATCCAACTACGAGGCCGCCTGCCGGCTGATAGGCGAAGGCGTTCCAGATACCATCCATGCAGGGTACTGTCATCCCGACTCGATGGTCGCCATGCTCCTCTCGGCCATCGGTGGGTGGCCGTATCTGATCTACGCCCACGGTACCGAGACTCTGCGTTTCTCCCGCGACAAACGTCTTTCAGAATTTTTTCAAAAAAGCTTCACCGGAGCGTCGGCGGTGTTGGCCAACGCGCACTACGCCGCTGAGATCGTAGCGAAGGGACACAAGGTTTCCAGCGAACGGATCGAGATCATCCACCCCGGCGTGGATTTCGAGCGCTTCGCCGCACAGCCATCGGCCGTTGAACTCGCCGAACTCCGCGAGCGTTACAGGCTAAACCCCAACAGCAAGGTGCTCTTCATCGTCGGACGGGTCATACCCCTCAAGGGCTTTGATACGGTTCTTCGCGCCCTACCCACCGTCCTGCGGAACTTCCCCGAAACGGTACTGCTCCTCGGCGGGGACGGCTTCTACCTGCCCCGGATCCGTGAGATAATCGGAGAGCTGATGTTGGAGAGCTCTGTACGGCTCCTGGGAAGGGTAGCCGACGACGAACTTGCGACCCATTACCACCTGGCCGATCTCTACGTAATGCCCAGCCGGGATGATCCACCCGGCTCCTTCGAGGGCTTCGGCATCGTCTACATCGAGGCTGGAGCGGCGGGAACACCGCAGATCGGCGGCCGGTCGGGGGGGGTACCCGACGCGGTGCATGATAATGAAACGGGCCTGCTCTGCGACCCCCGGGACCCTGACGATCTGGGAAAAAAGATCATCCGCCTGTGGCGCGAAAAGGATCTATTGAAGAAGTTGGGTGCCCAGGCCCGGAGATGGGCCAGGGAGCTGGACTGGGAACGTGTAGTTGACCGGAAGCTGGCCCTGGACTCAAGGATGCGAGAGGGCGCGGCCACCGGGGAGTGGACCCCTCCCGGTTAACGGAGCACATCGTCCACGAGGGCCCGGTGTTCAGCCGATCCACAAACCGAAACATCGGGCGGGGTTTCCAGGAGCCGTTTCCGTTCGACGGGGTCCAGCCCCAAACGCAGGCAGAGCTCCCCGAAGGCGCGGCCATAATCGGCAAGCCCCGGGAGGTGCAATCGTAAGGACAGCTTGAAGAGCCAGGTCCGCAGAACGTGGCGGTGGAGTGAATCGCGCTCCAGCTCGCCATTTTTAACGGCCTCGAGGACGGCATTCCGGGCCCCAGTCATCTCGGACGCGGTGTGACAGACGAGCACCAGGTCCGCCCCGCTCTCGAGCGCCATCACCACCGCCTCGGAGAGCCCGTAGTTCTTAAGAATCGCCCCCATCTCCATGTCGTCGGTAACCACGACGCCGTCGAAGCCGATCTCCCCCCTGAGGGCATCGTAGGCGGCCGGGGAGAGGGTGGCGGGAAGCTCGGGGTCCAGCGCGGGGATGACCACGTGGCTGACCATGGCCGCCTTGAGCCATTGCTCCTCGGCCAGCAGGGCGTGGAACGGCGGCCACTCGTACCTCTCGAGGTGCTCCCGGTCAACGGTGATAACGGGCAGGTCGTAGTGGGCGTCCCTGGAAGCCTCGCCCTTGCCGGGGAAGTGCTTGGCGCAGACGGCGACACCGGCGGAAAGCAGCCCACGGGCCAAGGCCGAGGCGTACTCGGACACCACCTCGGGGTCGGCGGAGAAGGAGCGGTCACCGATACCGGGGTTGGCCGGGTTGGTCAGCACGTCCGCCACCGGGGCCAGGTTCCAGTTGCACCCGACCGCGGCCAGCTCGTGGCCGATGACCCTTCCGATCATCTCGGCGCCTGCAAGATCGGTCCTCTCCGGCAGCTCACCCATCGGCGGAATCGCGGTGAAGCCGTCCCTCAGACGACGAATCCTCCCGCCTTCCTGGTCAATGGCGATTAAAAGTCCGGCCAGGCCCAACTCGGCGGCCTTTGATTGGAGAGCGGCGGTTAATTCAAGGAGTTGATTTGCGTCGCCGACGTTCCGGGCAAAGAGGATCACCCCGGCGGGACGCAGTTCGGCGAGCCGATCCTCCATCGGGGCGCTCAACGCCTCGCCGTCAATCCCGATCACGAAGAGCTGCCCGACGAGTTCCTCATCGGTGAGGCACAGAATACAATCGTACAGCGCGCCGCGCACGTCGAAATGCCCCTCGACGAGTTCCTCGTCCGGCCTGTCGAAACCCAGCCGGTTGGGCAGAAACGCCAGGACAACCCCGACCCCCAGGAGGAGGGGAACGGCCACCAGGGCGACGACTTTCATCGTTCCAGCCATAAAAACTGATCCGCCAATCCCAGGCGGAGAATCTCATCCTGGTACACCAAACTGACGGGGTTCCTCATTCTACTGTTTCAGTGTTTTATGTCCAGCATCTCAACGACGACATCGGCGCGTTTCACCAGCTCCACCGGAGCGGTCCGGCCGGTGAGGACCAGCTCCAGTGAAGGCCGCCGGTCGAGAAGGCCACCGACCTCCCCCGGCAGAGAGGAATCGGTATCCAGCACGTTCAGGAGACCGTCGAGTATCAGCAGGTCGTACTTCCCCGCCAGGATAAGGTCGAGGGCCATCCGCCAGCCCTCGCCGACCAATCCCCGATCCTCCGCCGAGGGTATGTCGGTTCCGTAGCTGAAGACCTCGATCCCGAGATCCTTCGCCGAACCTATCTCGCCAGAGGCGCCGGTTTTTAGAAACCGGACCACCGCCACCCGTCCGCCACCGCCCCGACGACGCATCGCCAACCCGAAGGTCGCAGCAGAACCACTTTCGGCCTCACCCGCATAGATCCGCACGGTA
>DAOVLG010000483.1 GCA_030631385.1 Candidatus Coatesiibacteriota bacterium
ACGAGGTCAAGATAATCGATGACGAGATGCTGGAAGTACCGCTTGGCCAGATCGGCGAGATCATCCACGTCGTCCAAGAGCACATCCCCGGAGTTTGTTACGTAATTCTCCACCCAGGGTGTCAGGACGTCCGTGATCGTTCCGGCGGCGATTCTCGCCGGTTCACCGAGCCCAACGTCCCGGAGTACGTTCAGGGCTTCCTCCTGACCAAACTCCAGGCCTCGGTAGATGGCGTCCCGTGAGAGGCCCCACGAGATCCATTCGAGCTGGTAGTCTCTGAGTGCATCGAAGGCCACACCGTCGAGGTCGTCCACGATCACCGGAGATTCCAGGCGCGGAACGCCGGTGGCGAGGAAATCCTCCATCACCTCGGTGTGGGCGATCATCTCTTTGGTCTGTGAGCTGGGGACGTTGGAGATGATTACCGCCTCACTTTCCAGGCCCTCCTCGGTGGTCTCCATGTCGGTTTGAGAATTTACCAGAAAGGTATTGATAAGGCCGTTTACAGCGCTTGGCGGGTAGTAGGCGCCCTTGGCGGACAGATTTTTCAACAGGTCGTTGCCCTCGATGAGGTAGAAGAGTTCGTTGACACCCGCCCGGGTCGGGGGTATGCGCCGCTCGTCGTAGAGGTTGTGGCCGAGCTCGCGTAACAGGGCGCCGACGCTCTGCGCCGCCCGGCCAACCTCGGTGCGCATCTGCTTCTCGATGCGCTCCATGCGCCTGAGGACGCTTGGGTGGCGGATGTCGCCCTGTACGTAAATATGCATCGGCACGCTGCCGCCGAAGTGCTCCTCGATCACCCGCTCGCTGGAGCGCATGGTGGATTCTTCGGAGAAGAACTCGACCAGGTTTACCTCTCGCTTCACGTAGGGCAGGGCTAACACGCCGGCGACGAAGAGGACCAGCGCACCGAGGCTGATGAAGCGGGTATGCCTCTCGATGAAACGCGCCGTGGCGTGGGCGACGCGCCCCGGCTCGAGGGGCCGGACGACGACATCCTTTTTCACCGATCCGCCGATTATCGCCAGGACGACGGGAACGAGGGTCAGGGCGATGACGGTGGCGCCGAAGATGCCGAAGGCGGCGAAGAAACCCAGCTCCCGGATTATCTGGACGTTGGCGCTGGTGAGCGAGCCGAATCCGACCATCGTGGTGAGACCGGTCATGATCACCGCCAAACCCACGTGGGAAACCGCCCGGCGGACGGCCTCCCGTCGATCCTTAGTCTCTCGCCGCTCCTCCAGGTAGCGGCTGACCATGTGTATGGCGTAGGCCGAGCCGACCGCCACCAATATCACCGGCAACACTCCGGTCAGGATTGAGATCGGCGTATCGGTCAGCGCCATTAACCCCATACTCCAGACGACGGCGAAGCCCACGCCGGCCAGCGGCAGGAGAACGCCGGACAAACGCCGGTAGAAGAGGCCCAGCACCAGGGCTAATAGAGCGACAACGATGGGGGTCAAAAGCCCCATGTCTCCCATTATCGTTTCAGTCATGTAGTGGATTTGGAAGGGCAGACCGGCGAAGAAGAGCTTGACGTCCAGACCCTCATAAGCCCCTTCGGCTGTCCGGCGGAGCTGCGTTCCCAGCTCGACTCGGTCTACACCGCTCTTCAGACGAGCCAGCAACACGGATATACGCCCGTCGGGCGATACGAAGATACCG
>DAOVLG010000495.1 GCA_030631385.1 Candidatus Coatesiibacteriota bacterium
CACGGTCCGAGGGAGTGATGGGGAAGAGGCACTCGTCCACGTGCTCGTTGGGCAGATCGGTCATGGAATCCCACCAGAGCTGATCGGGGTAGTGGGACTTGTCTATGTAGTCCGTGTTGCCCTCGATCCAGGCCTCTTCCCAGGTGGCGCCGCCGTCTATGGAATACTCGGCGAGAAAGGAGAGTTCGTCGTTCTCGTCGTCCTCCAGCCGGTAATCAATAAAGAGGTCCTCGGTCTGCTCACCCTCGAGGGGCTCGAAAATCACGCGTGGCGGGTCGTTGTTGTCCAGATGAATGATGGTGGATTCGATGGCGCGCCCCAGACCGCTGTGGTCGGAGGGCATGAGCTTGATCTTGATGTCGGTGTCCTCGAAGTGGTCCAGGTCGTCGCGGCTGTGCCAGGTTACGTTTCCATCGTACTGACTCCTGGAGAGCCCCTTCACCTGACCCGTGGTCGAGGCGTAGTGCCAGTAGAGCCCCGAATCGTCGGTGTAGAGAACCACGAGGTCCACGAGGTCCCCCTGGCGGTCCTCGATGTGGTAGGTGATCGGGATGTCGCCGATCTGTTCGCCCTCTATTGCGTCCATCGTGACCCTGGGCACCTCGCCGTGGCCGAAGAGGGTCACGTGGGACGGGTTGTTCAAGAACATCGGCCAGGGCTGGTTCGCCGCGTTGTAGGAGCCGGCCCCCAGCTCGATGCACTCGATCTTGCCGTCGAAGTTGGTACCGTAGACGATCTCGGTGGCGCCGTTGCCGTCCAGATCGCCGATGGCCGGGGTACTGCGGATGGGGAAGCCCTGCATCCCGGTCCAGGGAAAACCGGGGGTCTCGATGCCGGTGGTCTCCCAGGCGTAGATGACTCCGTCCTCGGCGCCGACCAGGATGTCTATGTACCCGTTGCCGTCTATGTCGCCGATGGTGGTGGAGCCTTTGATGGCTGAAGGGGACCCGCCGTCCACCAGGGTGGCGGCGAAGGGGAAGCCGGGAACCAGGCGGCCGTCCTCCTTGAAGGCGTACACATGGCCGTCGCCCGAAGCGATGACCACCTCGACGCCCCCGTCTCCATCCACGTCGGCGAAGGTCGGCGAGGAGTGGAAGATGCGGTACTCGGTGGTCACCGGCCAGCCCGACATCAGCATCCCGTTCGGCTTCCAGGCGTAGACCTTGAAGTCGTAGCTGCCGACGACGATCTCCAGATAGCCGTCGGTATCAATGTCGCCCAGGGCGGGAGAGCTTTTAACGGAGAAATCGGTGCGCTGGGGCCAACCCTCCAGGGGCGTGCCGTCGTGGTTGATGGCGTGGACCCAGCCGTTGTTGTCCCCGATGAGAATCTCCAGCTTGCCGTCGTCGTCAATGTCACCCGCGGTGGGCGAGCTTTCGCTGGAGGCGCCCAGGTTGTACGGGAAACCGGGGAGGGCGTAGCCGCGCCCATCCCAACCGTAGAGATAGCCGTCCTCGGACGCGATGAAGACGTCGTTGTAGCCGTTGTCGTCCAGGTCTACGATCACCGCCGATCCCCGGACGGGGCCGCCGGTGGTTTTCGGCCATCCCGGGACGCTG
>DAOVLG010000112.1 GCA_030631385.1 Candidatus Coatesiibacteriota bacterium
CGCCCGAAGGGAAATCCCCGCCCTACGGATTCGATGGGTTGCGGGTCAGCGGGGTTCGAGGAAATGGAGCGCCGTCTTGCCGTAGCACCGCCTGTCCGCTAACTCATACCCGGTGAAGGGCCGGTCGAGAACGCTGTCAGACGCCTCCAACACAAGTAACCCCCCGACCAGAGGACGCAGCAGCCCGGCGACCTTAATCGGGTCCCCACCGTAGGGCGGATCGGCGAAGACGATGTCGTAGGGCTCATCGCCCTCCCGCCAGCCGGTGACGAAGCGCTCGACCCGCTGGGCGAATACACGCGCCTTTGCATCGAGGTGGGTCTTTTTGATATTCCGGCGGAGGTAGCTGAGTACGCCCCGGTCGGCCTCGATGAAATCGCAGCCGGTCGCCCCGCGACTGAGCGCCTCCAACCCCACCGCGCCCACGCCGGCGTAGGCGTCCAGCACCCAGGCCCCGACGATTCTCCCACCGAGGATGGCGAAGAGGGCCTCGCGGACGCGGTCCGAGGTGGGGTGCACCCGGTCGCCGGGAGGGGCGTGGATGGCGGTTCCCCTTGCCGAACCGGCGATGATCCTCACCGCTCCTCCTCGGCTCTTTTCCGGTGGAGGGTCACCAAACGGTGGGCCCGGCGCGACGGCTCGGGAAGCCTGAATCTACCCAGCTCGGACAGGGTGATTCTCACCGCGTCCTCTAAGGTTATTCCGGCCCCCACCGAGACGTAGAGCGGCTTCACATCCGTCCGGCTCCGCAGGACGACACCGAGTGTCTCTCCGGTTTTTCCGTCAACCAGGGGGGTGGTGGACCCTTTTTCGCGGCCGACGGTACCGTGCCGTCCGGTCAGTCGGCTCTTGGCCACCCCCACCGTGGGCACGCCGAAGAGGAGGCCGAGGTGGCTGGCCAGCCCCATGCGCCGGGGATGGGCCCTGCCCTGGCCGTCGCAGAGAAGAACGTCCGGGCTCGTGTCCAGATTCAGCCAGGCCGCGACGCAGGCCGGTCCCTCCCGGTAGGACAGGAGCCCCGGCACGTAGGGAAAATCGGCCTTCGCCTCCCCGTACACAGTTTGCACCTCTTCGCCCATCCCAGCCCGCAATACCACCAGTGCGGCGAAGACGCGTTCCAGCCGCCGCGAATAGGACACGTCGAGGCCGCCGACCAGCCCCACCCTCCCCAGCGGTCGCTCCGGCGGCAGCAGTCCGATAAGGCGCCGCTGCTGCGACAGGGCATCGCTCGGGGTCTTCGGCCACTCGATCTCGGGATGGAGAAGCTTTGCCATAAGTAAGAGACCTTTGAATAACGAGACAACTTCGCGCCGGCGGTGGCACAGTTTTTGCCCTTCTGGGCCTTGAAAACCGTTTCTAAAGCCACATGCTGCAAAAACCTGTGCCACCGCCTCGAGAGCGTCGCCTATCGCGTGTGAGAAAAAAGGAAACCGCTGAAAAAAACCGTTTGAAACTACAAGGTACGCTTTTATACGTTCTTAGGACAAGAGGTTTAAACCCTTGTGTCGTTAAATGGGTAAGTGTGCTCCGGGGCCGAAAATTGTACTTATTAAAAGGTCTCAGTAAATTACCCGGTCCGGCGCGGCCGTTCCAACCTCGCTGAAAGTTCTGGAGCTATCTCGCGGGGCTTCCACGTGGTACACTTACAGTGGAGGCTTTACTATATGTATCGGACGGTGTCATGACGAGCTGTCGCGGCCTGGCGGCGTGTTCCGCGGTTCTCTTCCTCTTTTCCCCCGCCGTATCATTTGGTGTGACGGTGGTCTACGCCCCGACTCTCCCGGAGGGGCTTTTACATTACACGGTCGAGGCGGCCGCCGACTTCGCCGCCGGGCTGGGGATCGAGGGGAATTGGTATTATAACAGACCGAGCCTTTTTGGAGACGTGCAAACCAAGATCAACTCGCCGGTTACACTGGCCGAGCTGATCGTCTACGCCGCCCAATCCGAGGCGGACGACGCGATCTGCCTGCGCATGGTCGAGACCGATGTCGGCTGGTTCGCCTACGCCCTGCGCTGGAACCGCGGTGCCGCCTCGGGCGCCTGCCGGGGGGTGCGTGACCCCGAGAATTTCGACTGGCGGCTTCTGGGCGGGGACCTGGCCGAGGGACGCTCCCCTCTGCCCGGTGACGGCGAGCCGGACAGTCTCACCGGAGTGCGCTGGTTCGGCCACGAGATAGATGACGGCCTGGCCCTGGTTGCCTCTCAGGTTTGGTTGGAGCATCATCCAGAAAACGTTACCGCCGCGCTCCAGCTCGCCAACCGCGCCGGGGACGTGGTCCGTGGGATCGCCGTGGTCGGGGACTTACCGGGGGTGGAGATGCTCCTCGATTCGGTTGACGCCCTGGTCGGTCTCGCCGGGGAGGTCGCCGTTGGAGCCTTGGAGAACGCCACCAACCAGGGCTTGATCATCGCCCTGTACTTTGCCGGTCACGCCGCCGAGAACGCCTGGAAGGTGACGCGCTACGCCATACCCTACCGGGGGATCGGCGATACGCCCGAAAGGGTCGAGGCCCTGGCGGAGAGGATCGCCCTCGAGGCGGACCGCTACTGGGAACTCGCCGCGGAGAGCTACGAGCGGGCGATAGAATCGGCCGGTGCCGCCGAGCTGGGGGGTAGCTGGCTTCTGATGTCCCGCGTCGCCTTAAAGCTCCTCTACCGCGAAATCGGCGAGGATTGGCCCTGAACAGCCGCCACGATGTAAAAAAAACGTCCACTTCTTCTCAACCGGTATCCCAGAGCAAGGGAGGCAAACCCATGAACGAACCCCAACACCGCGCCCACCGTACCGAACTGCGCTGGCTCTACTTCGTCCTGATCGTGTCCCTGATCTTTTTCGTCCTGCCCTTCGCGAGCTGGAGTTCGGCCCTGAATATCGTGGCCCAGGCCTTTTTCATGCTGGCCATCATCGCGGGCACCTTCAGGGCCATGCAGCTCAAGAATGAGGTGGACGCCGAGCCGACGGGCGAGATCGCCACCCCCCAGGGGCGATTCAACTTTATTAACCTGTTGGTGACGGCGTTCTTCGCCCTCGGGGTCCTCTTCTTCTTCATCGAGAAGGTGGTGAACTCGGGCGGGATGGATTACTTCCTGTAGATCAACGGTAGACGCAAAAAGGAGGGCCGTAGCCCTCCTTTTCGTTGTAGGCTATTGTTGTTCGGGCCAGGAGACGTTTAGCTGCCTGACCGCCCGGGCCTCGTCCACCCGCCGGACAGGCGCCGAGTAGGGCGCACCGTGTAACAGGGCCGGCTCCTCGGCGGCCTCCTTATCAATCGCCAAAAGCGCTGCGGCGAAGGCGTCCAGAGTGTCCTTGGTCTCGGTTTCCGTCGGCTCGATCATCAGCGCCTCGGGGACGATCAGCGGGAAGTAGTTCGTCGGGGGGTGGAAACCGTAGTCAATGATCCGCTTGGAGATGTCCAGGGTGGCCACGCCATGGGCGTCTTTTTGCGCCTTACCCGACAGGACGAACTCGTGCATGCACCGGCGGTCGAAGGGCAGGTGGAAGACGTCCTTCAACAGACCCACGAGGTAGTTGGCGTTCAGGACCGAGTGGGCCGAGACGGCGCGCAACCCCTCGAGGCCGAGGTACCGAATGTAGACGTAGGCCCGCACGGACACGAGGAAGTGGCCGTAGAAGGCGACCAGCTTGCCGATGCTCGAGGGGCGGTCGTAGTCCAACCGGTAGGTCTCGCCGTCCTTCTCGACAATCGGCACGGGGAGGAATTTTGCCAGATGCTCCTTCACCCCTACGGGCCCGGCCCCGGGTCCGCCGCCGCCGTGGGGCGTTCCGAAGGTCTTGTGCAGGTTCAGGTGCACGGCGTCGAAGCCCATGTCGCCGGGGCGGATACGTCCCATGATGGCGTTGAGGTTGGCGCCGTCGTAGTAGAGCTGACCGCCGACAGCGTGCACCAGCTCGGCCACCTCACCGATGTTCTCCTCGAAGAGCCCCAGGGTATTGGGGTTGGTGAGCATGAGGGCCGCCACGTCCTCGGAGAGCTTCTCCTTCAACGATTCCACGGAGACGTTGCCCCGCTCGTCCGAGGCCACCTCCACCACCTCGTAGGAGCACATGGAGCCCGAGGCGGGGTTGGTGCCGTGGGCCGAGTCCGGGACGAGGAGGACCCTGCGCGGGTTGCCCCGGGCCTTGTGGTAGGCCCGGATCATCTTGATGGCGGTGAACTCGCCGTGGGCCCCGGCGGCGGGCTGCAACGTGAAGCGGTCCATTCCGCATATTTCAGAGAAGTAGCCCTCGAGCTCGTGCATCAACTCCAGCGCCGGCCGGAGCATCCCCTCGGGCAGCAGGGGGTGGAGATCGTTGACCCCGGGCAGCGCCGCCACGGCGTCGGCCAGCTTGGGGTTGTACTTCATCGTGCACGAGCCCAGGGGGTAAAAGCCCACGTCAATGCAGTGGTTGAGCTGGGACACGCGCACATAGTGCCGGACCAGGGTGGGCTCGTCCACCTCGGGGAGCGCCGGCGGATTTTTCCGACGTAATTCCGGCGGTAAGAGCTCGTCCAGGAGCCGGGTCGGCACGTCGGATTCGGGAGGACGGTAGCAACGGCGACCCTTTTTCGAGTACGCGTAGATCGCCGGCTCGATGGGTCGGCCGGGTATCTTCTCGACCATCAGAGCATCTCCCTAAGGGCGGTGACCAGGCCGCCGATCTCGTTGATACTCCTCTTATCGGTGACGGCGACCAGGAGTCCGTCTCCAAATTCCGGATAAAAACGCCCCAGCGTCAGACCGGGTACGATCCCCTTACCCGGCAGCCCGGCGAACGCCTGTTCGGCCTTCCCCGGCGGCAGCCGCAGGGCGAACTCGTTGAAGAAACGGCCGGAGGGGAAGAGGAGATCAACCCCCTCGAGCCTCGTGAGCTCCTCGGCGGCGTAGTGGGCCTTCCGTAAATTCAGCTCGGCCAGCTCGGTTATTCCGGCGGGGCCGAGGGCGTTCAAGGTAATGTTGGCGGCCAGGGCCACCAGGGCGTTGTTGGTGCAGATGTTGCTGGTGGCCTTTTCCCGGCGGATGTGCTGCTCCCGGGTCTGCAGGGTGAGGGCGTAGCAGACCTTACCGTCGGCATCCACGGTTTGGCCGACGATGCGCCCCGGCAGCTTGCGGGCCAGCTTTTCCGTGGCGGAGATGAAACCGACGTATGGACCGCCGCCGGATAAGGACGTCGCCACCGGCTGGGCGTCGCCCACGGCGATGTCGGCGCCGCACTCGGCGGGTGTTTTCAAGAGGGCGAGGGGGAGGGGGCTCGAAACCGCAATCGCCAAGGCCTTGCTTCCCTCGTGGACCAAGCTGAAGGCACCCGACCAGTCCTCGATGAGACCGAAGAAGTTGGGGCTGCCGATGATGACGGCGGCCACGTCACCGGTGAGCTTGACCTCCAGCTCGGCGAGATCCGTCAGCCCCTCCGCCGTCATGCCGATCTCCTCGTACAGACCGCAGGTGCCGTCGGAGCAGGCCAGGTCCTCCAGGTAGGTGTATATTACCCGGCGGTAGAAGGGGTGCAGCGTGCGTGAGACGAGCACCCGGTTCGTCTTGCGTATATTCCGGATGGCCAGGGCCGCCGCCTCCCCCGCCGCCGAGGCGCCGTCGTAGATGCTGGCGTTGGCGACGGGCAGCCCGGTGAGCCGGGTGATCGCCGACTGGAACTCGTAGATGGTGGTCAGGGTGCCCTGGCTGATCTCCGGTTGGTACGGGGTGTAGGCGGTCTGGAACTCGGTGCGGTTGATGAGGTAGGGAACGATGGCGGGGATGTGGGTGTCGTAGGCTCCGGCGCCCAGGAACGAGACGTGGTCCGGCGCCTTCACCCGGGCGAGCCGCCCCAGGATCTCCGGTTCGCTCAGCGGAGGCGGCAGCTCCATCGGCGGGTCCACCAACCCGGCCGGCAGATCGGCGAAGAGGTCCTCGATCCGCTCCACCCCGATCCGGTCGAGCATGGCCCGCCGCTCCTGGGGCGTGTGGGAAAGGTAGTCCATGGCGTCCTCAGGTAGCTTTTATGTTTGAATGAGATTGCGTAGGGGCGATTATAGCAGCGGTCCGGTGAAAAACTCCACCACCCTTTAAATGTCCACCGTACTACCGTTCTTCGCCGTAGGGGGGGTCTGTTGACCCTTTCGCGGGCGACCACAGAGGGCCGCCCCTACGTTGAAACAAGGGGTTGAAACCCCTTGTCTTGGTGAATAACGCGAGCGACCAACGGGAGCGCATACGCGGCAGATGCATTCAAACTACAACAAACTCTCGTCGCGGGACTGCGATCCAACGCCCAGCGCTGGTTGAACCCCTTTGTCTTTAGTGTGTTGTAAGAGTACCGCTCGCGGGAAGTGATTATCAAATTGAAAAAAGTCCTCGTCGCGGAGCCG
>DAOVLG010000519.1 GCA_030631385.1 Candidatus Coatesiibacteriota bacterium
AGTTTCACCGGCTCCTTGAATCGCTCGTTCACGCGAGAGATGTTTGAATGAATCGTATCCCAAGACAGATTCAAAGATACGTTCGACTCTCCTGCGTGTTTCGGCTTCGTTACCATCCATTTCATAAAGATTTTCAATAAGCTTCCTGGCTTCTCTAACCGCCTTCCTTTCCTCTTTTGTAACATTCAGTTTACTTTTCTTCATTTCTACTCCTCATCATATGTGTGTTTTTTATGTGCTTACATGATACTACATTTTTTAGCAACTTATCAGGTTAATCCTCACCACTTCGCAGTCATGCGCCGGAAACGGTGCACCGCCCAGGCGGTGGTGATCACCGTGAGGGTGAGGAGAACCGTCATGTCTATCAGAAAGGTGAACTCGTAATGCTGGAGCATCAATCCGCGGAAGAGGTCCACGGCGTATGCGATGGGGTTGGCCCGGGCGACGATGTAGGCCCAGCGCGGCAGGTTGGCCAGGGGGAAGACGGCGCCCGAGGCCAGAAACATCGGCATGATCAAGAAGTTCATCACCGTGCTGAAGCCCTCGTAGGTCTTGACCAGACTGGCGATGATCACCCCCAGGCCGGCGAGCATGAAACCCACGATGAAGCTGACGATCATGATCCAGGCGATGTTGTACCAGAGGAGCTGAATTTTGGTGAGAAAGACCAACAGGATGGCGATAAACCCCTGGGCGGTGCAGATGGTGGCGCCGGCCAACACCTTGCCGATCACGATGGAGCTGCGGGTGATGGGCGCGGACAGCATCTCCTTCAACAGACCGAAGTCGCGGTCCCAGATGATCGAGATCGCCGACACGGTCGAGGTGAAGAGGATGGTCATCACCACCATGCCGGGGAAGATGTACTCGATGTAGCTGAGACCGGCCACCGGGGTGAAGTTCGGGGAGATCCCTATCCCCAAAATGAAGAGCCACACAACGGGACGGGCGACCGAAGCGGCCACCCGGGGCACGTCACGGAAGTACCGCTTGAACTCCCTGAGCCAGATGGCTCTTACGGCGAATCCCTCGATCATCTAGCGTCCGTTCCGTCTGGCCGTGGCGGTGTGGATGTTGCGCCAAGCCCCCAGGCCTTCCCCCTCATCGTCGCGCAGGGCGTGACCGGTGAGGGCGAGGAAAACGTCCTCCAGGGTCGGTTCATGTCCATTCGGAGAGATAATCTGTTTTAAGCCCTCGGGAGTATCCAATGCTACAATTTTTCCGCTATCGATGATCGCGATGCGGTCACACAGGTTGTCCGCCTCCACCACATCATTGGTTGTGAGCAGGATAGTAGTGCCAAATTCCTGGTTGAGTTTTTCTATCACTTCCTGGACGTCCCGCTTCGAGCGCTGATCGAGTCCAATTGTTGG
>DAOVLG010000116.1 GCA_030631385.1 Candidatus Coatesiibacteriota bacterium
GGAGCTGCTTGAGAAGGTACTGGTGCTCTTAGGAGAGGAGTAGGATGGGCGATAAACCAAAGGTGATGGTCTTCTGTTGCAACTGGTCCACCTACCCGGGCCTGAAGCTATCCCGGCTGCCTGAATCGGATGACGGCTCCCCCGATCCGGTCATCACGATGTGTGTTGGCCGGTTGGACCCGGAGCTGATCCTGGAGACCTTCTCCCGGGGTGCCTGGGGTGTTTTGGTGGCCGGCTGCCCGCCAGACGAGTGCGAGCACGACGGCAATTACAAGACCCGCCGGCGGATCATGCTCCTCAAGAACACGCTTGAGCAGTTCAACATCGAGCCCGAGAGATTGGCCCTGGAGTGGGTTTCGACTGGCGAGTCGGCGAAACTGAAGAAGCTGATGGACGATTTCACCGAGAGGATGGCCCGGTTGGGACCCCAAAGGAGATAGAGGATGGCGAAGCCGAAGGTGGCGTTTTATTGGTGTGCATCGTGCGGCGGATGCGAGGAGGCGGTGGTGGATCTCGCCGAGGACCTCCTCAAGGTAGTCGAAGCGGTGGACATCGTCTTCTGGCCCGTGGCCATGGACTTCAAGAAGACGGACGTCGAGGCGTTGGCCGACGCTGAGATCGCGGTCAGTTTCATCAACGGCGCCATACGCACCTCGGAGCAGGAGGAGATGGCAAAACTCCTGCGGAGAAAATCGGGGTTGGTGGTGGCCTTCGGCTCCTGCGCCCACCTGGGAGGAGTCCCGGGGCTGGCCAACTTCCACAACCGGGAGACCATCTTCGAGCGGATCTACCGGGATATCCCCTCCAACGACAATCCCCAGGGCACCGTTCCGCAAACCACGAGCACCGTTGACGGCAACGAGTTGACGCTGCCCGAATTTTGGGACACGGTCCGCGCCCTGGATCAGGTTATCGAGGTGGACTACTACCTGCCGGGGTGCGCCCCGCCGCCGGATCTGATCCTCGAGGCTATCACCGCCATCCTGGAGGGAAACCTGCCCGAGAAGGGAGCCGTTTTAGCCCCGGACAAGTCTCTCTGCGACACCTGTCCGCTGGCCGATTCCAAGCCGGACAAGGTATCCATGAAGGACATCAAGCGACCCCATGAAATACTGGCCGATCCCGAGAAGTGCTACCTGGCTCAGGGTCTCATCTGCCACGGGCCGGCTACCCGCTCCGGCTGCGGTGAGCGTTGCATCAACGCCAACATGCCCTGCCGAGGCTGCTTCGGGCCAACCAAGGGTGTGAAGGACCAGGGGGCCAAGATCCTCTCCTTCCTGGCCTCGATCATGGGCCTGGAGAACGAGGAGAAGATGACCGACGAGGAGGTCCAGCGGCTCATTGACCAGATCGAAGACCCGGCTGGACTTTTCTACTCCTACAGCCTGCCCGTGTCGCTTTTAAGACGTAAAAAAGCTGTTTAACCTTTCGAGGAGAGAGGCCGCGCAATGGCTCAAAAGATAACCATTGACCCGATCACCCGGTTGGAGGGACACGGAAAGATCGAGATATTTCTCGACGATAAGGGCGACGTGGAGAGGGCCTTCCTCCAGGTTCCCGAGCTCCGGGGATTCGAGAAATTCTCCGAGGGCCGCCTGGCCGAGGAGATGCCGCGGATCACACCGAAGATCTGCGGGGTCTGCCCGACGGCACACCACATGGCCTCGGGGAAGGCGCTGGATGATCTTTTCAAGGTTGATCCGCCGCCGGCGGCCAAGAAGATACGGGAGCTGGTTAACTCGGCTTTCATGGCCGAGGACCACGCGCTCCACTTCTTCTTCCTCGGAGGTCCCGATTTTATCGTCGGTCCCGACGCGCCCAAGGGGATGCGCAACATCCTCGGCGTCATCGAGAAGGTGGGTCTCGAGGCGGGCAAAACCGTCATCGGCATTCGCAAGCGGCTCCGTGAGATCATCACCAAACAGGGGGGTCGCGTCATCCACCCGGTCTGCAACCTCCCCGGCGGTGTCTCCAAGGGCGTAACCCCGGAGGATCGGGAGGAGTTCATCCGGACCGGTAGGGACGCCGTCGAGTTCGCCCAGTTCGCCCTGAAGGCATTCGCGGACATCGTCCTCGGCAACAAGGATTACCTGGACATCATCGTCGGGGACGTGTACCGTCATGAGACGTACTACATGGGGCTCGTTGATAAGAACAACAAGGTCAACTTCTACGACGGTGATATCCGGGTGGTGAATCCCGAAGGCAACGAATTTGCGAAGTTCAAGCCCCGCGAGTACCTCGATCACATCGCGGAGCACGTGGAGCCCTGGAGCTACGTCAAGTTCCCCTATCTGAAGAACGTGGGTTGGAAGGGCTTCGTTGACGGCATGGACTCCGGTGTTTACCGGGTCGCACCCCTGGCCCGTCTGAACGTCGCCGACGGCATGGCCACCCCCCTCGCCCAACGCGAGTACGAGAAGATGTACGAGGCCCTCGGCGGTAAGCCGGCGCACAACACCCTGGCCTACCACTGGGCGCGGTTGATCGAGCTGCTCTACGCCGCCGAGCGGCTCCTGGAGCTGGCCCAGGACGATGAGATCCTCGATCCCAACATCCGAACACTCCCCACCGAGACCCCCACCTCTGGGATCGGCGTGGTGGAGGCCCCGCGGGGCACCCTCTACCACCACTACATCACCGACGAGCGCGGGGTCATTAAAAAGGCCAACCTGATCGTGGCGACGGTGAACAACTCCGCCGCCATGTGCATGTCAATTGAGAGGGCGGCCCGGAGCTTGATCAAGGGCGGCGTGGTGGATGACGGGCTGTTGAACATGGTGGAGATGGCCTTCCGCGCCTATGACCCCTGCCTGGCCTGCGCCTCACATTCCCTACCCGGTCAGACACCCCTCGAGGTGGTGGTCCATGATGGGAACGGAAGGGTCGTGAAATCCTTAAAACAGTAAAATCATAACTGCTTGTAAATAAGCTGGTGACAACCGCCGGCTTGTTATTTAGGCATCACACATTCATGGACCAAGGAGGATGCTTTTCAGATAGGGTAGCATATCCGGGTCGTTTCGGTGGTTGAAGCGGAACTCCATTTCTCTGATGAACAGGCGGAAATTAGGTTTTAATCCGCCGGGTGAGACGATTTTTAGTTCCGTATCCGTCGTTATCTACATTGGAGCTCGGGGGTATGTCGGCCTTAAACGCCCCTCGTCGTCCTTTTCGGTCGAGCTCGAGTGCCCCCCGCCGGCGGTGGCACAGTTTTTGCGCAAATGAACCTCGGTGAAGTCCGCCGGGTCACCTCCTGCAAAAACCTGTGCCACCGCCTCAGCGATCGCGGAGGCGGCGGGTGTACGCCGGATACTTGACATGGCAGTCAAGCTGCCTGCTATCAGCCACTAATAATTTGGAACCGCTTTGAGCCGGCACACTTCTTGATAGAAATACAGCGTGTGGCGGTCGGTATACTAGGCGTAAAACTTTACCAATCAACAAACGGGTTTTGTTTAATTTTGGACAGATTCCCAACTTTTTAATAGAATCAATTTCGGCAGGTCAACCGGCTTTGTAGAATGCGGAAAACCAAGATCGATCTTCAACACATCCGTGAAACCGCCGTCCAGTTGGCGATTGATTTTTGCACACTCTCGAAACGCATCCTCCGATACGCCAACCTTGGCACCCCCCGTGCGGACTTCCTGAGGAAGGTTTCGCACATGTTGCTGGAGTTTTCAGGCTGCGAATCCGTTGAGCTGAGGATGCAGGATGGTGATCTGAACTACCGCTGGGAGGCCACCGATGGCAAGGAGGAGAACTTCTTTTGCGAGAAGTTCTCGACGGTGCAGAGGCACGAGGGCAGAACGATCCCCTGTGCCGACGATGGATCGTTGAACGAGAGGCTCTGCGGTGCAGTCATGTGCCATCAGATAGATCCATCAGCGGAGTGCATCAGCGCCGCCGGCAGCTTCTGGATTACAAACATTGACGGGCCGGTGAAGTGTCCGCCGGTTTTTCCCGAGATCGGTCCCCGTGAGCTGAGGGAGCTGACCGGTGGCTATCAGTCCGTGGCTTACATCCCCTTCGAATTGGAGAAGGAGAGTTGTGGCCTGCTCCAGCTCAAGAGCCGTCAATCGAACTTCTTCACCGCCTCGATAATCAAGTTCTACGAGGGATTGACCGAGACGCTGGGTGGGGCGGTGAGTGACCGTCGGGCCCAGTACGCCCTGCGGGAGCGGGTCAAGGAGTTGGGCTGCCTTTACAGGATAGCTGAACTGGTTCAACAGCAGGAAATTTCATTAGACGATTTGATGCAGGGGATCGTCGAGTTGATGCCGCCCGCCTGGCAGTATCCGGAGATAGCCTCGGCTAGGTTGGTGGTGGATACCCGAAGCTACACTAGTTCGAACTTCAACGGTGAGGGGAGCTCCCTTCGCTCAGAGATCGTGAGTGGAGGGGAGGAGAGGGGCTTTGTTGAGCTGATCTACTCTGGAGGGCAGGATTACCTAGAGGTGACGCTCTTTCTTGAGGAGGAGCGCCATCTCATAGACAGCATTGCCCAACAGATTTCGCTCATCCTGGAAAGACGTCAGACGGAGGACGAGAAGCAGAGGCTGCAGGAGCAGCTCAGGCACGCCGACCGGCTAGCCACCATTGGTCAGCTCGGCGCCGGGGTTGCCCATGAGCTAAATGAACCCCTGACCTCGATACTTGGTTTCGCCCAGCTCGCCCAGAAAGCCCCGGGTCTCCCCGAAGGGACTTGTCAGGATATTAAACGCATCGTCAACTCTACCCTTCACGCCCGGGAAGTCGTTAGGAAACTGCTCATCTTCAGCCGCCAGATGCCGACCAAGAAGACAGAGATAGATCTATCCAGCGTTGTTGAGGATGGACTCTACTTCTTAGAATCGCGTTGCACGAAACAGGGCATCGAGGTGCTTAAACAGCTTGATCCGAACCTTCCAAAGATCACCGCCGATCCAGCACAGCTGCAACAGGTGCTCGTAAATGTTGTGGTTAACGCCATCCAAGCTATGCTCGACGGAGGGAAATTGCTGATCAAGACCTATGCGGACGCCGACTTTGTCTACTTCGATATCGAGGACAACGGTGTCGGTATGTCTGAGGAGACCGTGAAGAAACTCTTCGTCCCCTTCTTCACGACGAAGGAGGTTGGGCATGGAACCGGGCTTGGTCTGCCCGTGGTCCACGGCATAGTGTCCTCCCACGGCGGCCGGATTGAGGTGGAGAGCAAACTGGGCAAAGGGAGCCGCTTCCTCATCGCCTTCCCCATTCCGGCTGAACCTCTTCCGCTTGATAGCGATGACGATGCCATCTCCTGAATCTCGGGTGATACCCCTGGTGCCTTGTAAACCACCCACGAGCTGAAGGGTCTCGTATCTACAAAGACTCAGTAGCTCCTATGCGGGAAACGCTGGCCGGCCAGATGTTTTCTAAAAGCCCCGGCTCAGAAAGGAAAGAGGGCATCCCGTCATGGGCGAAGCAAAGATCCTAGTCGTTGACGATTCCCCCGAAACCTTGGAGATGCTCAGGCGGACCCTGACCGCCGCGGGTTACGGCGTGTTCACCGCCAGCAGCGTGGCGGACGCTATTCGCCTACTCGAAAAAACGGCGGTGGATCTCATCATCACTGATCTGCGCATGCCCAAGGTATCCGGTCTGGAGCTGGTGCGCCACGTCCGAGAGAACCACCGCGACACCGAAGTGATGATCATCACCGGGTACGCAACGGTGGAAGGTGCGGTTGAGGCGATCAAGACCGGCGCCGAGGAGTACCTGGCAAAACCCTTCACCGACGAGGAGCTTTTCGCCGCGGTGGGACGGTCCCTGGTGAAACTGGACCTCCGCCGGGCGGCTTTTGACCGGCAGTACCCCGCTTTTCACAACAACTACGGCATCGTGGGCAAATCCGAGGTGATGAAGGAGGTTTATCACGATATCGACAAGGCCTCTAGAACCTCGGCCACCGTCCTGATCACCGGGGAGTCCGGCACCGGCAAGGAGCTGGTTGCGCGGGCGATCCACTACCACGGTTCAAGGGCTCAGGCCCCTTTCGTTCCGGTAAACTGCGGTGGCATACCTGAGGGGCTTTTGGAGAGCGAACTTTTTGGGTATGTCAAGGGAGCCTTTACGGGAGCCAACCAATCCCGGGCCGGGTTCTTCCAGACCGCCGAGGGTGGCACAATCTTCCTCGACGAGATCAGTGAGACGTCTCTTGCGATGCAGGTGAAGCTGTTGCGGGTACTGCAGGA
>DAOVLG010000440.1 GCA_030631385.1 Candidatus Coatesiibacteriota bacterium
AAGGGCTTAAAAACCTCCCCCAGATACCGGGCCGTTTCCACTTTCTGGAGGTGGGGGCGGACTTCGACGTCGTGGTAGACTACGCCCATACGCCCGACGGTCTGACCCAGGCCCTCACCGCCGCCCGGCGCATCGCCGCGGGGCGGGTGATCATCGTCTTCGGCTCCGCCGGTGAGCGGGACACCGCGAAGCGACCCGACATGGGCCGCGCCGCCGGGGAGCTGGCCGACGTGGTGGTCTTAACCACCGAGGACCCTCGTCGCGAGGACCCGGGGGAAATCGCCGCCCAGATCGCCTCGGGCATCTTGAAAAATTCCTGCGAAACCCTTACCGTTCTCGACCGGCGGGAGGCGATTCACCGCGCCCTAGAGCTGGCCGGAGCCGGGGACATCGTGATCGTGGCCGGAAAGGGCGACGAGAATCGGATGAAATTCGCCGACCGCGTCGAACGCTCGAACGACATAGATATCTGCCTGGAATACTTCGGCCTGAACCGCGAGGAGGCGGGGGTCGAGAGCCCCCATCCCGACGATGCTGGATCAGGATAACCGCTACTACCTCGCCCTGCGGCTCGCCCAATCCCTGTCGGAGCGGTACGGGAACGGGCTTCTCCTCTGCGGCCTCTTCGGTTCGGCGATGCGCGGGACCGACACCCCGTGGAGCGATCTCGAGCTCTTCTGCGTGACGGACGACCCCTGCCCCCTGAAATCGGCGAGCTTCATCTACCACGGCATCTTCGTCGGGGTGACCGTCAAGAAGAAGGGCGAGCTGGAGCGGGCCCTATCGAACCCGACCATGGACTGGCCTGTATTAATGGGCATCCTGAGCGTGATCGAACCCCTGGCGGGCGATGGCGACCTCGTTACAAAATGGATCGAGACGGGTGAGTCGGCCCCCGAGGAGCGCTTCCGGGCGCTTCTGAAAAGGAACCTGCCCAAGCTCGTCTTCGAGTCCTACGGCCGCATCCGCTCCTGCGAGGTGAGGGAGAACGAGAACGACCTCTATCCGGCGGTCTACGAGATTTGTTTCGAGATGAACCGGGTCATCTGCCTCTTGAATCGGCGCTGGGTCACCCACGACTACCACCAAGGCGTGGTTGACGCCTGCGATTTCCCCCTCCTTCCCAAAGGGTACGCCGAGCTGGCGCCGGCGCTCTGGCGCGCCCGGGGATTCTCCGAGGTCGTACCCCTCGCCGAAAGGCTCTTCAACGCCTACCTCGTCCTGCTCCGGGAAGCTGGTCTCCTGCCGTGGGATTACCGTGATCCCGCCGAGCTCGACGAGCTTTTCTAAGCACCGCCCATGCCGCCCACCGTCGTCATCGTCGGCCGGACCAACGTAGGGAAGTCCACCCTGTTCAACCGTCTGATCGGACGACGGTTGGCCATCGTGGACGCGATTCCCGGCGTGACTCGGGACCGGATGTACGCCGAGGCGAGATGGCCCTTCGGCCGCTTCGGCGTCGTTGATACGGGCGGCTGGGACCAGTCCGACCCCGAGATGCGCCAGCTCGTGGACGAGCAGCGCCGGATCGCTCTGGCGGAGGCCGATCTCGTGCTCTTCGTCGTGGACGTGATAGACGGTCTTCTGCCAGAGGACACCGAGATCGCCGGAGAGCTCCGCCGGCTGAAAAAACCGCTCGTCATCATAGCCAACAAGGCGGACAACGAGAAGCTGGAGGCCGTCGGCGCCGATTTCTACTCACTGGGCCTCGACGCCGAGGTCATCTGTGTGTCCGCCAAGGGGAAAAGAAACTGGAAAACACTCCTGGCGGCCATCGAGGAGCGCATCGTCGCCGCAAAACAGGAGCCCGAGACCGGCCCCTTCCCCGTCGCCATCGTCGGGCGTCCCAACTCGGGCAAGAGCTCCCTGGTCAACGCCCTCGTCGGGGAGAACCGGCTGATAATCTCGAAGGTCCCGGGGACGACCCGCGATGCCGTGGGGGTGCCCTTCGGCTTTGGGGGGAGGGACTACCTCCTGGTTGACACCGCCGGTC
>DAOVLG010000328.1 GCA_030631385.1 Candidatus Coatesiibacteriota bacterium
AGCGGCCGATCCTTATCTCGCTGTCGCGGTTGGCGTACTCGCGCAGCTTCCTCGCCCCGTACAGCCAGCCCAGAACAATGCACTCGAAGAGACCCCCCAGGATCAGGCCGAACTTGTTGATGAAGTTGTCCACGATGTCCAGCCAGTAGAGTCCGCCCTCGGTGGCAAAGAGGAGCCCGAAGGTGAAGGCGATGACGCAGACCGTGATGAGCACCGGCTTGCGCTTGAGGCCCAGCTTCTTGACCCAGGCCTCCGCCGAGGCCTCGACCAGGCTGAAGGCCGAATCTATGCCCAGGGTTAGCAGCATGATGAAGAAGATGGCGGCGAAGAAGCCGGGCCAGAAGGGGAGCTGATTTAAAATCGTCGGGTACACGGCGAAGACCAGCCCCGGGCCCGATTCCATCACCCCGGCGACGGTATGGTGACCCCCCACGGCCAAAAATCCGAGCGTGCTGAAGACGGTGATCCCGGCCAAAAAGCTGGTGGCGGCGTCGGAGAGGCTGATGATCACCGCGTTGTTGTTGATGTCGGATTTTCGGGGCAGGAAGCTGGCGTAGGTGATCATCACCCCGAAGGCCAACGAGAAGCTGAAGAAGACCTGCCCGTAGGCGGCCAGCCAGACGCCGGGATCCAGGAGCTTGCTCCAGTCTGGGTTGAGGAAGTAGTTCAGCCCGGCGCCGGCCCCCTCCAGGGTCGAGCCCCGGACGGCCAGGATCAACAGCAGCAGCCAGGGCAGCGGCACCGTCACCAGCACCACCTTGCCCACGCTCTTGGCACCCTTGCGGATGGCGAAGTAGATGGCCACCCAGGTGAGCCCCAGTCCCAGTACCAGCGGCCAGTTCAGCCCGCCGAGCTCTCCCGGCCCCTCCGAAACCCGCAGCAGTTTGTCGTAAAAGAAGGCGCTCGGGTCGCTGCCCCAGCCCAGGGAGAAGGATTGAAATAGGTAGTTGAAGCACCAGCTCATGATCACGGCGTAGTAGGCGGTGATGACGAAGCCGACCAGGACCATGAGCCAGCCCACCCATTCCGAGTTCTTGCGGGCCTTGAAGAAGGAGAAGGGGGCGCCGGCGGCCATCTTGTGCCCCAGGCTGAACTCGAGGATCATCAGCGGGATGCCGGCGGTGAGGATGGCCACCAGGTACGGAATGAGGAAGGCCCCCCCGCCGTTTTCGTAGCAGACGAAGGGGAAGCGCCAGACGTTGCCGAGACCGACCGCCGAACCGATGGCGGCCAGGATGAAGGCCGAGCGCCGGTTCCACTTCGCCGGGGGGCCGGAGCCCAAGAGCTTGGGTTTACCGCTCATGCACCCGTCCTTTGAAATCCATCAATGGCAGGATTTTACCAGAGGCCGGGCCGGTGTACAATGGGGCGTAGGATAGGGTACAAAGGCCTTCTCCCTTAACGTAGGGTGGGGTTTCCTATCCCCGCCGTTTTGCCCCTCTCCCCATCCCTCTCCCCAGAGGGGCGAGGGGGCTATGGTAGCCCTCACCCTCAATCCCGTGAGCGAATGCTCCTCCCACCGGGAGAGGGAAGCTGCGGCAGCCCTCACCACGACCCGTAAGCGACCGTCAAAAAATGTTAGAAAAAACTCTCTTCTGCCGGCAATAGTCTATTGACACGCCCAAATAAATGTTATAAATTGTTGAGGTAAAGAAATCCAAAACTCATGGAGTTTAAGATAATGAAAACGCTCGGCTTGATCGCCGTCCTGGCCGTCTCGGCGGTCATGGCGGCTAACGCCGTGTCCGTGGATACGATCGAGCCGCCCACCGAGCACAACGCCCAGTGGAATCTATTCCGGGAAGGCGAGGTCCGCTGCGACCGCGAGGGCCTGGACGTCTACGGCTCCAACGACTGCGCCTCTCTGATGTACACGGGCCAGCCCATCAACCTCTGCGGCTACGACGGCGTTTTGATGAGTATCGATTACTTTCAGCTAACCACCGATGAGGGCGATTACTGCGAGCTCTATCTCGGCGACGAAGACCACCACTACACCCTGGTACACACCTTCGAAGGCAGCGATGAATTTGGAAGTTTACACCTCATGCTCGACGACTACTACGGTGTAAGAGACCTGCATATCTATTTCTTGTGGGTCTCCGACCTGAGCGGTGTGGACAAGGGCTTTCGCGTGTTTTCCATAGAGATCAACGGCGTTTTATGGGGCGAGGGCGAGTACACCGACGTCTTCACCTGGGGCTCCCCCGACGACGTGACCGGCCATCAGACCCTCGACGTGTCCGACATGACCGGGAACATGGTCTGCCTGGCCTTCGAGTACGGCACCGAGGTGGATCAGCAGCGGTGGTGGGCGATTGACAACGTGGAGATCCTCGCCGACGGGAAGAGCGTCCTGCCCCTGCAGGCGGGCGGCTACGGCGTCGAGGACTTCTCCAGCGGCGGCTGGTATCAGGACCGGCACGGTCTGCCCGGTGAGTGGGAGATAGACACCGACCACGCCACCGGCGACATGTCCGGCGAGAACTGGCAGTGCGACTCCGACGCCCACCCGGGCTCGCCGTACCAGGCCGAGACCCTCTCGCCCTGGTTTAGGGTTCATGGGGAAAAGACGGTCATCTGCGAGTTCGACACCTGGTTCAGCCCGATGGACGCCGGTGACTACGCGTCGTTCGGCTTCTACGACTCCTCCGCTGGGGACCTCATGTTTTTCGAACAGTTTCATGATCTTGACGACTGGTACGCACACGATAGCGGCAGCAACGTCGTCCTGACCTCCTGGGGCGCCATCAAGGCGAATTTCTAAAAAGCTGCGCCCCAACGAAAAGGGTCGGCCGAAAATGGCCGGCCCTTTCTATTTATCCCCCCTCCCCATCCCTCCCCC
>DAOVLG010000467.1 GCA_030631385.1 Candidatus Coatesiibacteriota bacterium
CGTAAATGTGCTATATAAAGGGAGGCTGGTTCCTCCCCTTAATTTTAATGGTTTGAGTGGATTGATACGCTTTTAGGTGAAGTGAGGTTGCGATGAAACGGCTGATGGTCTTGGCTGTCGCGCTGGCGCTGGCTGGAGCTGCGTCCGCCGGCGAGTGGCACATCGAGACGGTGGATTCGGAGGGATGGGTAGGCCGGTACACTTCCCTGGCGTTAGATCCTTCCGGTTACCCACACATCTCGTATCAAGATAGTATCAACAAAGACCTTAAATACGCCCGCTGGAACGGTAGCTCTTGGCAGATAGAAACAGTAGACTCAGAGGGAGACGTAGGCAGGTACACCTCCCTGGCGCTGGATTCCTCTGACCGCCCCCACATCTCGTATTGCGATTCTACCAACTATGACCTTAAATACGCCCGTTGGAACGGCAGCTCTTGGCAGACCCAGACCGTGGACTCGGAGGGACACGTAGGTTGGTACACCTCCCTGGCGTTTGACTCATCCGACCGCCCCCGTATCTCGTATTACGACATGACCAACTATGCTCTAAAATACGCTCGCTGGAACGGTAGCTCTTGGCAGATCGAGACTGTGGACTCGACGGGAGACGTAGGCGAGTATAGCTCTCTGGCGCTGGACTCCTCCGATTACCCCCACATCTCGTATTACTATGCGAGTTACGGTAAAATAAACGACTTGCGGTTCTCTCCCCAGGGTGACTGCGAGGCCCATGTGCTTTTCATCCCGGACCGGTATTCGCGGGGTTATCTTAAATACGCCCGCTGGAACGGCAGCTCTTGGCAGAAGGAGACCGTTGACTCAACGGTACCGGATGTAGGCATGTGGACCTCCCTGGCGCTGGATTCCTCCGACCGCCCCCACATCTCTTACTATCACTTGTACTGGGACGAACATGAACAAAAATGTGGTGCTCTTAAATACGCCCGCTGGATTGGTAGCTCTTGGCAGATTGAGACCGTGGACTCGGCGGGAGACGTAGGCGAGTACACCTCCCTGGCGCTGGACTCCTCCTATTACCCCCACATCTCGTATTTCGACGTCGACAACTGGAATCTAAAATACGCCCGTTGGAATGGCAGTTCTTGGCAGAAGGAGACCGTTGACGCAACGGAGCAGGTAGGCATGCACACCTCCCTGGCGCTGGATTCCTCCGATTACCCCCACATTTCATATTTTGACCGCACAAACGGCTATCTCAAATACGCCTATTGGGAAGGTGGTCCGGGGGTGGAGGACGTAGCGTTATTCACCGAGGTCAGCGACGAGGGGGTCCTGGTCGGTTGGACGATCACCGGCGACGTTCCTGCGGGCCTGCGCGTCCTGCGGGATTGCGATGAGCCGATGGCCGTCTCGGGTAGCCTGCCCGGCGATTCGACGAGATACCTTGACCGCGATGTGGAACCTGGAATCGAGTACGTCTACTGGCTGGAGGTGACCGACGCCGACGGTACAGTTAAGCGCTTCGGCCCGACGGAGCCGGTTTCAAGACCTGAGCAAATCTCTCGACTCGCCCTCGGCGAACCCTACCCCTCCCCGGCGCGGGAGGCGGTAACCATTAGATATGAGTTGCCGAACGGTTGTTCGGGGGCGGTCATCGAGGTTTACGACCTGTCCGGCCGCCGGATAGATTCATTTACCCTCGCGCCCCAAACCGGTCGCGGTGAGGTTTTTCTCGAAGTCTCGGAATACGCTTCCGGCGTCTACCCCGCGCGGTTGAGCACGGATAAAGGATCGGTCTCCAGAAGGCTTGTAATCACAAGGTAACGCTTGGCGGATGTAGGGCGGGGATTCC
>DAOVLG010000239.1 GCA_030631385.1 Candidatus Coatesiibacteriota bacterium
GCTTTGTACAGCCGGGGCATGGGCCGATGATACCACGCGGGCGGGGTTTGAACCAGCCGGACCGGGCCCCGCCGCTTGACTCAACGCCCCGCCAGGCGCTAAACTCAAGCGGTACAGTCTCCGAGGGCGAGGTGGAGATGGATCTGGTTCTCGTTACGGGCAACGTGGTCTCGACGGTCAAGGACACGGGGTTGAAGAGCTTCAAACTGCTCCTCTGCCGGCTGGCCGACTCCGCCGGAAAGCCGGTCGGCGGCGAGTTGGTCTGCGTGGATGCCGTGGGCGCCGGGCCGGGGGAGCTCTGCTTCATCGCCCGGGGCTCCTCGGCGCGCCAGACCGAGGCCACCCGCAGCCGCCCCGTGGACGCCGTCGTCTGCGGCATCATTGACTCCGTCGAGCGCGATGGCCGAGTCGTTTTCCGAAAACACGGCAAACCTGACAAACCTGACGTTTGACGCAGTTGCGCCGGACGCCTCGGTAAATTTTGGTCCGAGCGTTTCTTTAAGGGTTGACATCAACGAAGTACAGAGGGTTCTGGTAAAGTACCGGCGTGCGGCGCGGGGTGCATATGCAACGTGGTAGAGTAGTTGGCAGCGTCTGGGCCACCCGCCGGGTGGAGGTCCTGGAGGGCGTCCGCCTGGCTCTGGTGCGACGCCGCGGACCCGACGGCAGGCTCCTGGATAAAGAAGAGGTGGCCATCGAGGTGGTCGAGGCCGGTATCGGCGCCGAGGTGCTCCTGGCCGACGGCCGCGAGGCCTCCCTCGCCATGCCCGAGGGCAAATCCTTCGCCCCGGTGGACCTCGCCGTGGTCGGGGTGCTCGATCGCCAAGACTGGGAAGAGGACTAATTCTCACCCGGCCTTCTTCTGCCCTCACCCCCATCCCCGTAAGGCAATGCCTTCTCCCACCGGGAGAGGGGGGAGATTAAATGATCCTGGCCCGCGTCACCGGCAACGTCTACTGCACCGTCAAGCACCCTGCCCTGGAGGGTTACCGTCTGCTCCGGGTGAAGCCCGAGGGAGGCGGGGCGGAGCTGGTGGCGGTGGACACGGTCCACGCCGGGCCGGGCGACCTGGTAATCGTCGGGAACGAGGGCAACGCCGCGCGGCAGATCCTCGACCGAACCGACATTCCCACCCGCCAGGTCATCGTCGGCGTGGTGGACCAAGTATCGAGGGTTTAGAAATGAAAAAGGTATTCATAATAATACTTCTAATTATTTTAATGTCTTATGCACAAATTGTAGAAGACAGTAACTTGCAAGATCGTGTAGCATATCTTGAAGGAAAACTAGATGCTATTGAGAAAGATCGTGGAGTTTGGGATTGGGAGCTTATTGTAATTTTCGGAATGATATCTGCTTTAATCATTCTGGTTGGCGTTTTTGCTTTTATCAATCAAAACCGTTTCAATCGAGTATTAAGGAAAGCGGTAGTAGCAGCAGCAGAAGCACAGAATGCAACGCAGGAAGCTAAACAATCAGCTAGAAAGGTTTTACAAATTGAAAACACTTTAGCAAATTATATAAATAAGAAAATACAAAATTGGGAAATTACATATAATTATGAAGGTAAATACAAATATACGAGTGAGTTGCCTATTTTAGTGGCTCAAGTTGAGATATTAGAGAGCATGGGTGGGATTATAACGCCGGAAGCATCTTTCTATGTCGGAGTTTATTATTTTACTAGTTTTCTAAATGACAAGGCTATTAAATATTTTAAAAAAGCACTGAGTATGAAGTACACAGCCACCTACACTTTTTTATCTTGGGCTAATTACAGGCAGCATAATTATAAAGATGTATTAATTTACGTTGATCAAATGGAAGAAGAAGTTAAGTATACTTTAAAATTAGATAGCCTATTAAAACTTAACGAAATTAAAAGAGCTGAAGAGTACTATTACGATAATTTAAAGAAAACCAAGCTTGTTGAACCATTGAAGAATATATTACTTTATTACTATATAGAAAAATATAAGGAAGGTGATGTTATCCCAACAACCTCAGTTGAAGAATTTAAAGAAAAAGTATTAACACAAGCTAGACATTTTACAACTTGTTTTGATACAAGATTAGTAATACAAAAAGAGAAAAGTAATCCACATAATTTAAGAGAAATAATATATTCTAAACCAAATATAGATAAATATATCGATATAAATTATCCCTTTTGATGAATTCATTTTTAGGTAGTGTGCACTTATATCTAGTTTTTCATAAGTCCAGCTAATCAATTATATATAACTTGGTTAATTGTATCTATGTTGGTTTACTAACATGGCCTCGCTCTTAGATCTCTGTCTTGCCAAGGTCAAGCGGCTCCTGGACCAGGTGGAGCGGATATAGGCGTTAACATGGATGCAAAGCATGAGCTGGAATCGAGGGAATCGAAAGCCCGGAGGATGAAACGGTTGTACCTCGGGGATAATCTCCCCCTTATGAAGATGCTGCTGGATGACCCCGCCGTCCGGGGCATGGTGAGGCTGATCTACACCGACCCCCCCTTTGGGACCGGCCAGAACTTCACCGTTTCCGATAATCAAACGGCGACGGTCAGCCGGGCCGCCGACGGAACCGTGGCCTACGACGACAAACTCTCGGGCCGGGCCTACCTCGAATTCCTCCGGCCCCGCCTGGAGCTGATGAGGGATCTGTTAGCCGATGACGGCTCCATCTACCTGCACATAGACTGCAAGGTCGGCCATCACGTCAAGGTCCTCATGGACGACATATTCGGAGGTGAAAATTTCCGCAACGACATAACCCGGATCAAATGCAACCCGAAGAATTTCAAGCGCTACAGCTACGGCAATTACAAGGACATGATCCTGTTTTATTCCAAAGGTAGAAAAACGGTTTGGAACACACCACGTGAACCGTACACCGATGAGGAGCTGCGGATACGGTTTCCCAAGGTGAACCAGGAGGGACGCCGCTACACCACCACCCCGCTCCACGCTCCCGGCGAGACCCTCAACGGGGTCAGCGGCGGGAAGTGGAGGGGTATGGACCCGCCGCCCGGCAGGCACTGGCGCTACACGCCCGACGTGTTGGACGAATACGACGAAGAAGGCCGCATCGAACGGTCCTCCACCGACAACCCGCGCCTCATCATCTACGCCGACGAGTGCCGGGAAAAGGGTAAGGTGCGCCAGGATATCTGGGAGTTCAAGGACCCCCAGAAGCCGGTCTACCCCACCGAGAAGAACCGGGAGATGCTCAGGGTCATCATCGAGGCCTCGAGCAACCCCGGCGATCTGGTGATGGACCCCTTCTGCGGCTCCGGTGGTACCCTGGTCGCCGCTCAAGGAACGGGCCGCCGATGGATCGGTGTTGACGATTCCGAGGTGGCGATAGATGTGGCCTTGGAGCGGCTCGGCTCGGATTTGGTAAAAAAAGAGGACAACGGCGGGGAAATACTCTATGAATGGTAAGACCCGGGTCCAACGCAGCGCAGAGCTTGCTCACGGTGGGGAATACCTGGATCGTTTCGTATATCCTCGACCGCATCCACATCCCCACGCGCCGGGTTATCGTCGGCGTGATGGATTCGCTCCACCGACGGGGTAGGTATGTCGTCCTTCTTAAAGCTCAGCCCCGCGAGGATTAAAAAGCTCCTGGACCAGTTCCTCCGGGTGGCCGACGTGCGGTGCACCGGCCTGCACGCCAGCCGCGAGGAGCACCTGCGGCTGATCCGGTCCATGGTGAAGAAGGATCGCCTGGCGAAGCTCGAGAAGACCGCGCTGCAGGTCCTCACCGGCACCCTGTGGTCCTTCCGGTTCTGGCGCAACTCGGACTACATCCTGGAGAACGCCCTGGAGATCGGGCTGACGAAGGTCAAGGATCATCTCTACGACCTGTTGTACGGGACCGACGGCGTCATTGACCGCTACGACCGGATTCTCGATTCCCCGCTGCGGTTCGGCACGGCGGCCGTCTCCGAGCTGCTCTCGATCACCGACCCCCAAAGCTACGCCGTCCGCAACATCTCCAGCCGCAAGGGCCTCTTCCGTCTGCGGGCCGTGGAGCTGCCCCTGGTCACCCAGGGTCAGATCACCGGTGTCCAGTACCTCGCCTTCTGCGAGGAGATGGGCCGGATACGTGAGCAGCTCAA
>DAOVLG010000211.1 GCA_030631385.1 Candidatus Coatesiibacteriota bacterium
TGGGCGACGAGCTCGGGATCGCCGATGCCGTAGCCGACGCGCAGCCCGGCCATGGCGTGGGCCTTGGAGAAGGTGTGCAGGATGAAGACGTTCCGCTTGCCGTTCAAGAGGCGGGGCAGCCCCTCCTCGTAGTCGTCGGCCAGGTCGTGGGCGTAGTCCACGTAGGCCTCGTCCAGGGTGAGCACCACGTGGTCGGGCAGCGCCTCGATGAAGCTCCCGAGCGCCTTGCCGTTATTGTACGTCCCGGTGGGGTTGTTCGGGTTGGCCAGGTAGACGAGCTTGGTCCTGGGGGTGATCGCGGCCAGCATCCCGTCCAGATCTATCCGGTAGTCCTCCCGGAGGGGAATTTTTCGATGCACCGCGGCGAAGGTCTGGGCCATCAGCGGGTACAACAGAAAGCTCTTCTCCGAGTAGATTACCTCGTCGCCGGGGTTTAACAGAAGCTTGGCAACCATCTCGATCACCCCCGCCGAGCCCCGGTCCACGATGATCATCTCGGGGGCCACCTCGTGGTGTTCGGCCAGGGCCTTCGTCAGGTAGTGGCACGAGTTGTCGGGATAGAGGTGGACCTCGCCGACGTGCGCCCGGAGGGTCCGCATCACCCTGGGCGAGGGACCCAGCGGGTTCTCGTTGGAGGCCAGCTTGACGATCTCGCCCTCGATTCCCAGCTCGCGCTTGAGCTCTGCGGAGGGCTTCCCCGGCTTGTAGGGCCTGATGCTGAGGATGTTTTCGCGTATCCGGAACATGGCGGCCCCCGGAGGTCTTTGTTGGGATTTACGTGGATACTGAAACGGAATTTTAACACGGTCCACCGGAGAGGTAAAGGCGTCTGGAGGTATCCCTTGCGACAAGGTATTAATTATCTTATAATTACACAGGTTGAACCCTTCTCCGCTCCCGGTAGAGCGGAACGGACCAACGCAACCCGACCGAAAAGGGATGATCCCTCCTGCTCAGATTCGTTCATGCGACCGAAAATGGTGAGCTTCCCGCCGATCTAACCCGCCAGAGCCTGGTCGAATTCCTCCACGCCAATCTGGACCGTTTCACCGACGACCGCGCCAGCATCGCCAACGCCCTGGAGTATGCCTTTTCCCGCGAGTCCGGCAAGGGCGGCTTCGTCCTGTTGGCGTACCAGGAAAACGAGCTGGTGGGGGTCGTGGTGATGAACCGCACCGGTATGAGCGGCTACATCCCGGAGAACTACCTGGTCTACGTGGCCACCTACCGGTCCAAGGCTCCTCTGGGTGCGGGAGCCGAGCTGATACGCAAAGCCCTCTTTGAGAGCCGGGGCGACGTGGCCCTGCACGTCGAGCCGGACAACGCCGCCCGACGGCTCTACGCACAGCTCGGCTTCGAAGAGAAGTACCTCGAGATGCGCTGGAGGCGTCCCGAGGGGGAGGAATAGATGGCGCACCTCACGATCCGCGTCGGCAAGATCCTCTCCAACATCGCCAAGCTCAACGCCCACCTCACCCGTCACGGCAAGCGCTGGACGCTGGTGACCAAGCTCCTCTCTGGACACGAACCCACCCTGTACCGGCTGTTGAACGACCCGGTGGTCAAGACCCTCCACTCCGTGGCCGACTCCCGCCTGTCGGGCCTGATGAAGATCAAGCACCTCCGGCCCGATGTGGTGACGATGTACTTAAAGCCGGCGCCCATACGGCTGGTCCGGTCCGTGGTCCGCTACGCCGACATCTCTTTGAACTCCTCGCTCTCCACCATCGAGGCCCTCGACGAGGCCGCAGCCGAGGTCGGGAAGAGACACAGAATCGTGGTCATGATCGAGATGGGCGAGCTCAGAGAAGGGGTCGTCGCCGAACGGATCTTCGACTTCTACTCCGAGGTCCTCCGGCTGAAGAACATCAAGATCATCGGCATCGGAACCAACCTGGGCTGCATGTACGGCGTGGAGCCGAACTACGACAAGCTCATCCAGCTCAACCTCTACAAACAGCTCCTGGAGGCCAGGCTGGGTGTGGAGCTGGAGCTGATCTCGGGCGGCAGCTCCATCACCCTGCCGCTCCTCGGTCGGCGGAAAGTCCCCAAGGGGATGAACCACTTCCGCATCGGTGAGGCAGCCCTTTTAGGGACCACGCCGCTCACCGGCAAGCGCTTCCGCGACCTCTCCACCGACGCCTTCGACTTCGTCGGCCGAATTATCGAGTTAAAACTCAAGCCCAGCGTACCGGAGGGGACCATCGGCGAGGGAAGCGTGGGCCACGCCGAAACCCCCGAGCGGGATAAGCACCAGCACCGGGGCATCACAGACTTCGGCACCCTGGACGTCGCCGCGGAGAACCTGATCCCCAAGGACCCCCAGGTGAAGTTCGCCGGCTCCACCTCGGACATGACGGTCTACAGTCTGGGTTCGAACCTCAACCGCGTCGGACGTAGGCGGTACCGCGTTGGCGGCTCCGTCCATTTCAAGCCCAACTACATGGGCGCGGCCCGGCTGATGCACTCCAAGTACATCGAGAAACGCGTGGTGTAAACCCGGACCGGCGTGATGTCCGACTTAGCCCCCTCCCCCCTCTGGGGGGAAGCAGTCGCTTACGGGTTGGGGAGGGGGGCGAAAAAGCGGTTCCCCTCTCCCGGTGGGAGAGGGCCGGGGTGAGGGCTGCCTTAATTAAAAAGCGGCGGGGATAGGAATCCCCGCCCTACAGCAGCCGAATGATTTGCCGGCGGAGGAATAAACAAGGGGTTAAAACCCCTTGTCCTAGAAACGTAGGGGCCGACCTTTAGGTCGGCCCGCGGGCGGGAGAAAAGACCCGCCCCTACATCATCGCAACCTAACGACGCAAACAGACGTTGACCGGTGGCACCTCCCCTCTCGCTAGTGAGGGGGTGGAAAGACGCGGCGGTTTTTGCCCTTTACAGTAATCGGGCGGCTGGGCTAAACTTTCAGCGCACATAATCAACTAAAAACGGAGGCGTCCATGAGGTACGGGGCGAGGAACCGGATCACCGCCCGGGTGAAATCGGTAACCAAGGGCGACGTGATGGCGCTGGTCAAGTTCGAGGTCACCGTCCCGGTGGAGATGGCCTCGGTGCTGACCGTGGAATCGGCGGAGCACCTGGGCCTCGAGGTGGGCGACGAGGTGAGGCTCGTCGTCAAGGCCATCCATGTCCTGCCGGTCAAGGAGTAGGTGTTCACCGTCAATTGAAACAGGAGCTAAGCATGTCGAGATTCGCCAAATCCTTCTTGTTGGTCTTCCTCGCCCCCATCCCTCTGATCCTCTATGCGCTGCTGCCGGAGATGACGGGCTGGAACCCCGAGGTGCACCTGGGCGAGTTCTGGAACACGGTCATCTGGATTCTTCTCATCGGCTTCGTCCTCGTGATGTCCCTTCTGCCCTTCAAGAAGGCCTTCGGCGCCTTCTTCGGGACCAAGGAGTCCAAGCGGATCGCCCGGTTCGGCCGGCCGGCCGAGGCCGTGGTCCTGGCCATCGGCGAAAACTCCGAAGGCGGGGTGGTGACCATCAACGACCAGCCGCTTCTTAACCTGCAGCTCGAGGTGCACGATGGGGCCACGCCCCCCTACGTGGTCAGCTTCGACACGATCATCCCCCGGGCGGCGGTCCCCCGGTTTCAGCCCGGGGCGGTGATCCCGATCAAGATTGATCCGGAGAATCCCCAGAAGGTGATCGTGGACTGGCAGCGGGGCGCATCGGACGCGCCGGCGGAAAAACCCGCCGTGGGCGCCAGGTGGAGCGAGATGGACAAGCAGCTCCTGGAGCGCGAGGGGATAGACGGCACCGCCAAGTACCTGTCATTGGAGGACACCGGCCGGAGCAAGGACTTCAACCCCATCGTCCGTGTCACCCTCGAAGTTGAGGCCCCCGATATCGAGCCGTACACCTTCACCAAGGATGTGCCGCTGCCCACCTACGCCATTCAACTGATACGGGGTAAGCTCGGTCAATCGTTCCCCGCCCGGATCCACCCCCAGGACGGCACGAAGGTTTCGATCAACATCACCCCGTAGGGGCGGGGCTCCGTCCCCGCCCGCGGGTGACCGCAGAGGGCCGCCCCTACTCCACAAAGAAGTAGGGCGGGGATTCCCATCCCCGCCGAAAAAGGACCACCCAATGACCACAAACTTGCCCCAACGCAAACATCCACGTCTACGTCGGGAAATCTACTCCGACCCTTCACAACCGTTTTCCATAACAACCTGTACTGCGAAGGGCAAAAGGTTATTTCTTCCCTCCTCCTTCGCTGATCATGCGTTCGAGATTGTTAAAAACTACCTCTCTAATAAATCCCGTCTTTTCGCCGCCTGCCTGATGCCTGACCATGTGCATCTTTTACTGATGGCCAAGGAAATTAATTTGATTGACCTTATCGGTTCATGGAAAAGGTACATCAGCCGTATGGCCGCTAGATATAGCCTTAATAAGCCAATATGGCAGGCCAGTTTTTACGATCATGCGATAAGGGAAGATGATGATTTACGACAA
>DAOVLG010000192.1 GCA_030631385.1 Candidatus Coatesiibacteriota bacterium
CCGCAGTTGATGTCGTACCCCACGCCACCGGGGCTGACTATGCCCTCCTCGGCATCGAAAGCCGCCACGCCGCCGATGGGAAAGCCGTACCCGTGGTGAATATCAGGCATGGCCAGGGCCTCCCCCACCCCGCCCGGAAGACAGGCGACCTCGGCGATCTGGCGAAGCGCACCGTCGGCATGGGCGCGTCCGAGACCCTCTCGGTTTATAAAGGCGCGGGCCGGACGCCGCATGCCGCCTACGTAGCCCGGCTCGACTCGCCACTCGAATTCACTGACCCGGGTAATGAATTTCGGAACAGACATCTCTACCCTTTCCTTTCCCCTGTTGCTAGAATACCCGACACGTCAGCCGAGCGCAAGGCCCTCCCAAGGCGCTTATTGACAGCCTCTACACCCTTGGTTATACTTCACGCCGCGGTGGAGAGATGGCAGAGTCTGGTCGAATGCGGCGGACTCGAAATCCGCTGTGGGCTTTTGCCCACCGGGGGTTCGAATCCCTCTCTCTCCGCCAGCGCAGTGCGTTGGATCACAGCTCCGCGAGGAAGATCGGCAGTATTCGATAAGTTGTCTCCGCGAGCGAACCCATACAAACATACCTACGCAATCAAATAACAACGCCGGGCGCTGGACCCCGGTACCGCGATGAGGGTTATAGGTATTAGCCAACAAGCGCCGCGAGCGTTGCCATACGAAATCATCGAATTCCCAACGCCCCACCGGCTGCGTCAAACGTCAGGTTTGCGGAGAGGTGTCCGAGTTGGTCGAAGGGGCGCGACTGGAAATCGCGTAGGGGACTAATCCTCCCCTCGAGGGTTCGAATCCCTCCCTCTCCGCCAACGCAGTGCGTTGGATTACAGTTCCGCGAGGAGAATCGGTAGTATTTTGTACGCTGTCTCCGCGAGCGAACCCAAACAAACATACCTACGTAATTAAATAACAACGCCGGGTGTTGCATCCCGGTTCAGCGAGGAGAAGGCTGGGATATGAGGAGCTTCCTTTAATCCCCTCTCCCCTCTGGGGGGAGGGTTAGGGAGGGGTGTAATAAGGCAGTTTTTCAACTACCTCGTTTCATAAAAAACCTCCCCCGCGAGGCTTCCCCCTCAAGATTGAGGGGGTGGGGGGAAATCGAAAAATGAATTGATAAACGCTTTATCCGCGGCAAACGGTCAACGAACGAATATAATTCTTCCTCGCGTAGCTGCCCCCTCAAGACTGAGGGGGTTGGGGGAGTTGAAGGGGATGTAGCTCAGTTGGGAGAGCGCAGCCTTCGCAAGGCTGAGGTCGGCGGTTCGATCCCGCTCATCTCCACCAATTAAAAATCTCTTTGTGTTTTTAATGACAGACTAATTTAATATCACATTTCATTAGAAGGGTTTATTATTGTATGAGCTTTGATTTTTTAAGTTTCATTTTTGGAATACTAAGTAATTTCATTTCTATTCCATTTACCACATGGTACGCAAAAAGGGACGCAAGAAAAGAAATAAGAAGCACAAAATGCGATTTATTGGGAAGTAATATTATATACTATTTAGAATATATACCACAAGATGGAGAACCTATCGAACAAGACAATGTTGAAGACATAAATAACCATAACAAAGAATTAAAGAGACTTATTTACGATGTATGTGATTTTTTAAAAAGAACAGATATTAGTCACAAAATAAAATGGAAGTCTATGAATTACGAAGAAATTAGAAGGCTTCGGCTATTGCTAGAGGGATTATTAGCAGACCTTGGAGGTACAAAGTGAGTAACAACAAAGAACGTTTTTGGGAGAAACTAGAAAAAGAAAAGGATAAAAAAGAGAACGCAGAAAAAATGTTGATCGAGTTCAAGGAGGATGTAAAAAATAACTTACCGCTTTTAGTCAATAATGTGATTGACATCTTTGACCGTCTTTGTAAAGAACCGCTTCAAAAAAAAGTTAATACTGTTAACACACGTTTAATATTGGCTTCTGACAAAAAAGAAATTGTTGAAATACCCGTCAAAACTATTAAAATAAAATTTGGAAAATGGTTTTTACAATTATTACTTAATGAGAATTTGGGATTTATGGGAGCTACTGCAAAGATTGATGTAATATCTAATATAGATAGGAGATTTAAACATTATATTCTATATCAGAATGGAATATACATCAGTATTACAAATAAACGAGTATTTTGGTGGGATAATGAGCATAGGAAGAATGATTTTACTGAAGATAAAGCCATTGAAATTCTTGAAGATATTTTTATTAATGATTTGTAATTCGGAAAAAGTATAGAATTAAATTTAGTTAAGGGTAGAATCCTGTAGGCCCTTGGTTATTACCAACACTTTCCCTCACCCTAATACGTGAGTAAATACTCCTCCTGAAGTAGGGCGGGGATTTTAATCCCCGCCGCGTTCTTACCCCCATCCCCCGGTTGCACATACACTGACGGGCCGACCAGGTGGCCGACCCGTTTGATTACACAAGGGCTCGGAATCAGGTGGCCTAGATCGCCGAATGGTCGGCGTTGGCCAGGGCGGTAACCAGCTTGACTGCGCCGGCGAAATCGTCCAGGTGGGCCATCTCGCTGGGCTGGTGCACGTAGCGGGTCGGGATGGAGACGACGCCGCAGGGCACGCCGGTCTTGGTAAACTGGATGGCGAAGGCGTCAGTGGCGCCGCCGCGTAGAACCTCGATTTGATAGGGTATATCGTTCGACTCGGCCGTATCAATCATCAGCTTGCGGATTTTTGGAGAAACGATGGTGCCCTGGTCCATGGCCTTGATCGCCACCCCTTTGCCCAGCTCGGTGTTCATCGGCTCGACGAGCGGCGTGTCACCCCAGGTGGTGATGTCAACGGCGTAGCCCACGTCGGGTGTAACGCTCCAGGCGCTGGTCCGCGCCCCGCGGACACCAACCTCCTCCTGGACGGTGAAGACGAAGTAGACCTCGTTCTTCACCTTCTTCTTCAGCTTCTTGAGCGCCTCGATGAGGACGGCGCAGCCGATCCGGTCGTCCAGAGCCTTGGAGATGATCACCTTGCCCTGGGTGACCGGTGATCGGACGAAGACCCCGAAGTCGCCGATTTTTATGAGCTTCTCGGCGTCCTTCTTACACGTAACGCCGACATCCAGGAACAGGTTGTTCCAGTCGGTATCCTTGGGTTTTGTACCCCGCTGCTCCCGGCCGATGACCCCGATGGTCCCGTCGGCGAATTGGACCCGCCGACCGTAGAGCCAGAGGGGATTGACCCCGCCCACCCGGGAAATCCGGGCGAACCCCTTCGCGTCAATGTAGTGCACGACCACGCCGATCTCGTCGGTGTGGGCGGCGAACATCAGCTTCCTGCCGCCCGAGCCGATCCGGGTGATCAGGTTCCCCATCACGTCGCGGTGAAACTCGTCCACGCGCGGCTTCACCATCTCCTCTATCTTCTCCACAACCCGCTCCTCGTGACCCGAGGGGCCGTAGAGCTCGCACAGGGTGCGGATGGTCTGCTTCATCGGTAGTCCTCCTGGGGACTGGACGATTAAGGTTTAAACTCTTCGGCGCGCCGGATTACCGCGGCGATGAGCCGCTTCAAGTTCCGGTAATCACCCCGGTCAAGGATGCCCACCGGCGAGTGGATGTAGCGTACAGGGACGGAGACGGTCACCACACGGACGCCGGCCATGCTTCGCTGCACAACGCTGGACTCGGTGCCTCCCGTCACATACCTCTTGAACTGGTAGGGTATCCTGTGCTCGCGGGCGACGGCTCGGACAAACTCGAACCAGGCCGGATCGGCGATGTGCGAATGATCGAGGATGGAGAGCGCCGGCCCCTTGCCCAGCTCGGTGGAGGGGGAAGCGTCGCGACCGATCCAGGAAGGTGGTCCCTCACCGGCCGCGGTGCCCTCGACGGCGATGTAGGTGTCGGGCTCGATGGCCCTCCCGATCACCCGCCCCCCGCGGACGCCGATCTCCTCCTGGGTGGTGAAGGCGGCGTAGAAGGGTGTGCCGCCGAGGAGCTTCGGCGAGCGGCTGATAATCTCAGCTATCACCGCGCAGCCCGCCCGGTCATCGAAACACTTTCCGAAGGCCCGCTTCCCCTGCTCGAAGTACTTGGTGGCGAAGTAGATCCCGTCCCCCACGCTGGCGATTTTCTCCGCCTCCTCCTTGTTGGTGCAGCCGATGTCTACGTACAGCTTCTCGTGGTCTATGACCTTATCGAACTCCTCGGAGTTCTTGTGCAGATGCGGGCTCTTCATGCCGATGACACCGGGGAGCCTCTCGTCGCCGTGACGGACGACAACCCGCTTACTCGGCAGGACCCGGTCATCTATGCCGCCGATCTTGTGGAACTTGAGATTGCCGGCACCGGTGATCTCGCTGACGACGAAACCGACCTCGTCCATGTGCGCCGAGATCAGAAGCCGCGGTCCCTCGTAACCGGTGCGGCCGGGGACCCGGACGATCAGATTGCCGAGGGTGTCCACCTGGTGCAGATCCACCCTCTTCTCGATCGCACCTAGGATGAGCTCGCGGACCTCTTTCTCGTAACCCGATGTGCCAAAGGCGTTGCTGAGCTTCTCGAGCATGGATGAGTCCTTTACCAATCCATCGGCGGAATGACCGGCAGCTCATCGGCGTCGGCAACGGCGACGATCAGCCTACCCGCATTCTTCACGTCGTTTAAGTCCAGCATCTCCACCGTGGAGTGCATATAGCTCAGAGGGATGCCGAAGTTGATGGTGGGTATACCTGTGTGAACGGTTTCGACCCTGGCCCCGTCGGTTCCGTAGGGGCTTGGCCAGAAGAACTTCTGGTGCGGGATGTTCTGGGCCTTGGCCACCTTC
>DAOVLG010000060.1 GCA_030631385.1 Candidatus Coatesiibacteriota bacterium
AACAATTCCGCCGGATTGAGCGTGATCGCCCGGAGCGCCTCCTCGGGGCTCAGGCCGTGGCGCACGCAGAGGGCGGCGTTGTTGGCCAGCCACTGCACGCCCCAGACGGCGTCGGTCTGGATGCACACCCTGACCCCGGCGGCGTGGAGGACGGCGGCGTTGGCCGGGTTGATTCCCAGAAGCTCCGACTTGTACCTGAGGCCGATGAAGTGGGGCCCGACAACGCAGGTCACCCCGGCCTTCGCCAGTTCGGCGGCCACCTTGTAGCCCTCGGTGCAGTGCTCGAGTGCCATCTCGAGGCCGAACTCGTCCCGAATGCGCAGGGCGGTGAGGATGTCGTCGGCGCGGTGGCAGTGGAGGCGGGCGATGAGCTTACCCTCGAGAACCGGCAGAAGCGCCTCGTGCTTCAGGTCCACCTCGAAGGGGGCCACCGGCTCGCGCTTGTCGGCGGGCTTCTTCTCCATGGTCATCACCTGGGCGCCGTGGTGGAGCTTCTTGGCGGCGTAGTTTTTGGCCTCCGTGAGCGCCCCGCGCAGGACGGCGGCGTTGGCCATGCGCGTCGCCGGGCGCTTTTTCTTCTCCTCCCCGTAGACGGATTTGGGGTTGTAGCCCAGCGCCATCTTCATCCCCACGGGATAGGAGCGGACGAGATCGTCCACGGTGACGCCCTTGGTGCGGATGGCGGCCAGGGTGCCGCCGATGACGTTGGCCGAGCCGGGCATGGTGGCCACGGTGGTCACCCCGGCGGCCAGGACGTCGGGGAAGGCGATGGCGTGCGGGTTGAGCGCGTCTATGACCCGCAGCTCCGGGGTGACCGGGTCGGTCATCTCGTTGCCGTCCCAGTTGTCCTCGCCCTGGGCCTCGTTGAAGACGCCGATGTGGGCGTGGGCTTCGATGAGTCCGGGAACCAGGGTCATCCCGCGCGCCTCGAGGCGCTCGACCCCCCCGGGAACCTTTACCTCCGACTCGGGGCCGACAGCCAGTATCTCGTCCCCCTGGACGACGACGGTCCCCGGCTCGTGTACCGGTCCCGAGACGGTGTGTACCCGGGCGCCGACGATGGCGGTAACCTTCTTTTCCTCTGCCATTTGTCCTCCGATGAGCGTCTGGATCAGCTCAGGATTTTGCGGATGAGCGGTCGGGGCGCGGGCGGCTCCTCGCCGATGGTTATCCCGCCGGACAGCTCCTTCAGCGCGGCCCGTAGCTTGTCTTCCTCTGAGGCGTGCACGACGAGGATCGGATCGCCCTTTGTAAGCCTCGATCCCGGCTTGGCGATGATCTCCACCCCGGCTTCCGGGTCTACTTCGTCGTCTGTGAGTGTGCGTCCCGCGCCGGCCAGCCCGGCCGCCCGGCCCACGACCAGGGCGTCCAGTCTGCGCAGCCAGCCGTCCCTGGGTGCCTTCAACTCGGCGGAGTAGGCCGTGCTCCGCTTCCGTTTGGCGAAGGCGTCCAGGTCGCCGCCCTGGGCCGCGATCATTTGCTCGAAAACCTCGCGCGCCGAGCCGTCGTCGAGACCCCTTCGGGCCAGTTCGCGCGCCGCGGTGATACCGGGAGCGATACCGGCCGCCTTCAACCCCTGGGCGGCAAGCTCCAGGGAGAGCTCCCGCACCTCGGGAACATCCTCACCGGCGAGGACCGCCAGCGCCTCCTCCACCTCCAGGGCGTTGCCCACCCTCCGTCCCAGGGGGGCGCCCATCTCGCTCACCACGCAGACACAGGTCTTGCCCGCCTTCTCGGACGCCCGTTTGATCCAGCGCGCCAGTCGCAGAGCCCGGGGCTGGCTCGCAAATAGCGCCCCCCGACCCGTCTTCACGTCAATGACGAAGGTGTCCGCCCCGGCGGCCAGCTTCTTGCCCACGATGCTGGCCGTCACCAACGGGATCGAGTCCACCGTGGCGGTCACGTCGCGCAGGTGGTAGAGGACGGCGTCGGCGGGAGCGATTCTTCGTGAGTGCCCGGCGATGAAGCAGCCCGTCCGGGTGAGGATCCGCCGAAGCTCCTCCGGCGACAGCTCGGCCCGGTAGCCGGGGATCGCCGCAAGCTTGTCCAGGGTTCCACCGGTGTGCCCGAGACCCCGGCCGGAGAGCTTGGGCACCGCGACGCCGCAGGCGGCCAACAGCGGCACGACCACCAGGGAGAGCTTGTCGCCCACCCCGCCGGTGGAGTGCTTGTCCACCAGTGGGCGGTCCACACCGGGCCAGGTGAGCCGTTCACCGGACCCGGCGATCGCCTCGGTCAGGGCGTAGGTTTCCGAAAAGTCCATCCCCCGCAGGTAGACGGCCATCAGGAGCGCGGCGAGCTGGTATGGAGGGACGAGCCCCCCGGAGGCCGCCTCGGCTATCCAGCGCCAGTCTTGGGGCCTAAGGCGTTTACCGTCACGCTTGGCGGCGATGAGCCGTTGGAAATCCAATCCTCACTCCACCGGATCACCCTCGACCGATTCCGTTGACTTTTCCTCCGGGATCATCACCCGTTTATGAACCAGCAAAGGGAATACTCCAGAGATATTTAGGGTTGTTTTGTTCGCTTAGGTGGTTGAATCGTAACTACATCCAACGAATGAACTACGTAGATTGCGCTTCGATCCACCGTGAGAGGCGATAGCAGCCGTTGTCTTGTTGGGACTGGCACACGTGCTCGCCGGCGGTGGCACAGTTTTTGCGCAAATAAACCTCGAATAATATCCGCCGGGCCTCCTCGTGCAAAAACCTGTGCCACCGCCTCTGCAATCGTGGTAACGGCAGTGTGCGCCGGGCACCCGTCACGTTTCATGCTTTCCGCCACATTCGATACTCATCCGGTGCCGGGACGCCATACACCAATACACTGAAACCGGCACGAATACCACCGTACCGCCCGTTCATGATTAGTGATCATCCTTTTCCTCCACGGGTGGTGGCGGGGGTGGCTTGACGGATAAATTTTGTGCGATCCGGCGGAGCTCGGGAATGAAGATTTCCCGTGCGTCGGCGAAGCAGTAGCCGGACAGGATGTGGGCCTCGCGCCCGACCAGAAGGAGGGAAACCTCGTTGTAGGCCCGTTCCGGCTCCCCCTGGGAGTTGCGTTTCAGGTCGTGGTAGGAGAGGGTGGCGCACCGATAGCCGTCCAGGCCCGGCGGGTCAGCGTCTTCAAGGACGGGGTCCTCGGCCCGGTCCTCGATGAGGTCGCGCAGATCGCCGGCCAGAGCCTTGGGAAGGTCGCCTCCCGCCGTGAGGACGCCGGCCGTGCGGTCGGGCAGGTCGGGCAGACGGTAGGCCTCCACGTAGCCCAGCTCGGAGTCGTCGCTGGGGTCGGCGCGGCGGATCAGGAAGAGGCTGCCGGCCAGGGAGCGGTTGATCCAGGCGCCGTTGGGCGTCACGGTCGAGTAGGGTTCCTCCTCGATGAGCCTTCCCGGGCCGTAGAGTTCGGCGAAATCCGTAAAAACTGCCTCCGCCGCGGTCTCCTCCGATTCTTCAGGGGCGTCGGCGTCTTCGAGCAGATGGCGCAGGGGGTCCTGCCCGTCTTCGCCGCAGCCGGCGAAGGCCAGCAGGAGGATGGTCGGAAGGAGGGTGAATAAATGGCGCATCGTGTCGCCAACGCAGCGCGTTGGATCGCAGTATCGCGACGAGAGCTTTAGCTAATTCGCAAGCAACCGCCGCGAGCGGTGCGTAACTAATAGTTCCCGTTGGTCGCTTGCCTCTACAACGACCGGAAAAATGACCAGCGCGGGGCGCTGGACCCCGGCTCCGCGAAGAGGGCTTTTTAAGAATTTGATAATCACTTCCCGCGAACGATGCTTTACTTCACCATTGAAAACAGGTAGGAGCCGACCTTCAGGACGGCCCGCCCTACTTTCCCGCCGCAGGAGAGGATGGGGGAAATGGGATCGAAGCGTTTCATCGGGCGGTGTATTTTATGGGGCGTCCTCTGTGTCGCCACCTTCGGCGAATATCCGACGACCGTCAACGGTCAAACTCCCCTTCAACGCCTCGTACTCGGGCACGAGCTCCTCGGCCTCGTCCGAGTAGCAGTAGAAGGCGACGAGGTGGAGGTCGTCGCCGATGAGGGCGAGGGAGACCTCGTTGAAGGTTTTGGCCGGCGAGTCGGCGTGGAGCTGCTCCTTGAAATCGTGGAAGCGCCAGGCGGCCGAAAGCGCCGGCTCCGCGGCCGTGATCGGCTCCGTTCCGATCCACTCCAGCTCCGGGCTGAGCCGGGTGATCTCCAGCCGGAGCATGGCGGCCAGGTCGGCGAGCACCTGCTCCTCGGCGCCGGCGGAGCGGATCCACTCCTCGGGGTCCAGGTAACGGTCGTAGTAGAGGCACTCCAGGTAGGCCAGCTCGTCCTCGCTCCCGGCCTGGTAGCTGCGGACGAAGAGGGCCGAGGACTCATACCCGTTCCCCTGAACACTCCAGGCGTCGTGTGGGGCTTGCAGGGCGTAACGGCCCGAGGCGAGCGGTCCGCCCGGACCGTGCTCCGGGGTGCAGCCGGCCAGTATCACCAGTACGATGATTACCCCGAAGCTGATCTTACCGGCTTCCCGCACACGCACCTCAGAGGTTCCAGCCGGTGGAAATCTCCGTCATGGATTCCAGTTCCTCATCGGTCAACCCTTCGTCGGCGACTTCCAGAGAGCCGCCGATGACGGCCTCGGCGAAGCGCGGGAATACCAGACCGGACACGAGGGCCTCGATCTCAGAGCGGATGAGCCCCTCCTCATCGGCCAGGCAGCCGGTGTCCAGGAACCAGTAGCGGTTTTCCACGAAGTAGAGCCGGTCGAGATGGAACCGCCGCTCGCCGTCGGTCTCCTCGTGGTAAGTGAACTGGACGGCCAGGTAGGGCTCGGAGTAGAGGGTCGGCTGGTTCTCCTCGAGGGTCGCCCGGGGCGAGATGTGGTCTATCTGTTCGCGCAACAGGTCGGCGGCCGTCTCGAGGAACTGGGCCTCGGTGCCGGCGAAGCGGAGTACGCTCTCGGAGTCCAGCCCATCCCCGGCGTAGTAGAGTTTGAACTCGCCCAACAGACTGCTGCGGTAGTAGCGTCGCAGAAGAAGGGCGTCGTCGGCGGGAATGCGCACCCACTCGGCGTTGGGGGTGGTGGTCCTGATCAGGCCCCAGCTCACCGTTTTTTCGCCGGGCAGCGGCTCGGCGGCGCAGCCCAATAACAGAAGCGCCCCCAGGGTCGTTAGGAGAACCACACCGGTTTTATACATCGTTATGTACTATTCGCCGTCATCCGGCTCGGGGGCGTCATCGAAGTCCTCCATGAAATCCCAGTAGTCCTCGAAACTGCCGGCGCCCGGTTCGATCACCGTTCCCTCGGCCATCTTCTCCAGCACGGGGGCCATCCGGTCCTCGTACTCCACCCCCACGACGGCCTCTAGGTAGTAGGACTCGCCCTCGAGGATCAACTGGGCGTCGTAGTGGTACTCGTCGCCCAGCCCCAGGTCCACGTGGTAGGCCCAGGCGGCGTAGGGGGTCTGGCCCTCCCGGGCGAAGCCGTCGCCTACATACTCCACCTCGAAGCCGGTGAAGTAGGAATCCAGGAACTCGCGCAGCTCGCCCATCAGCTGTTCGGCCGTTTTCTCACCCGTGGGGTCCGGCTCGTCAACCCGGTACATCATCAGGTTGGCCATCTCATCGAAGCCGTCATAGGCGGTCAGGGTGACGCCGCCGAAATCCTCGACGGCGATCCAGGGTCCGTCACCCACGGTGAGAGTAAAACCGCCCAGGGAGACGACGTCGCCGTCGGTGTATCTCTGGGCCTCCCACTCGGGCAGCTCCACGCCGGTGAGAACCTCTTCCATGCCCCCCTCGATCTCGTCGGCCTTCTCCTCGACGACGTAGAGGTTGGCGGCGAAGATGTAGTCGGAGTGGAGGTAGAGGGCGTCCAGGTTGAAGAACCGTTGGGGCTCCTCCGACTCCTCTTCCCAGCCGAAGCCCTCGTCGGTGTAGTACCGTCCGACCATGAGGTACGGCTCGGTCACCCGGATGCTCATCCCCATCTCGACGACCAGGTAGTTGTCCTGGATGTGTTCGTCGAGGAGATCGGCCAGGGCGGTCAGGGTCTTCTCGAGGTCGGCCCGGCCCTGGTCCTCGGAAACCGGCGACAGCTGGAAGGAGTAGAGGCTCAGGGTGCCGAAGTCGAGGTCGGGGTCGTCGGGGTTGGGCCACCAGGCGTGGATCTCGTTTCCGTAGTCCTCGTACTCCCAATCCGGAGAGGGCAGGTTCACCTTAATTTCTCCCTCGCCGACCCGGTCTCCCAGGGCGAGGGCGAAGGTCGCCAGCAGGATCAGGAGCAGCGTTACGATGCGGGTCATTCTTCCTCCCTTGGTCCGACCGAGTCCACGATCCCGGTCAGTTCCTGGATCAACGAATCCGGCGAGTTCAAGGCGCAGCCGGCGTCAATGAAGTAGTAGTCCTCTTCCACGGCCAGGACGGCGTCCCGGCGCCAGACCGGCCTGCCCGATATTTTTCCCCGGTAGCTCACCGCGGCGTAGGGAGCCGGTTGCCTGCGGATCTCCACCGGCCCGAGGTACTCCACCTCGCCGTACAGGGCCTCGATCTCGCTCTTGAGTCCGGCGGAGAGATCGGTGCTCTCGGCGCCGCCGGCGGTGGGACGCCGCACGTAGAGGTTGACCAGGGGGCGGTCGTCCTTGATGAGCAGCATCTCGGAAAAGATCTCCTCGGCGGACCAGCCTCCCCCGGGGACCCTCAGCACGAGGTTTCCGAACACCAGCTCCTGCCCCGGTTTCAGTTCAATGACGGACGGCTCGTCGAGCTCGATACGCGCCGAGTCCAGCAGGGCCGCAAGCTCGCCGGCCAGCTCCTCCTCCTCGTCGGCGTAGCAGGAGATGTCCAGGAAGACGTAGCGTCCCCCCACGTAGAAGGCCGTGTCGGTGTTGTAGTAGCGGTCCCTCCCCAGCTCGGAGTAGTAGGCGTATCCGGCGGTGAGGTATGGGTCTGTAGAGTAATCCGGTCCGGCGATGAACTCTGAGTCGGCGCCGGCGGTGAGCTCGATCTGATCCCTCAGGCCCCGGGCCAGACGCTCCAGGAACTCCTCCAGCTCCGACGGCCTGCGGCGGAGGCGCTGTTCGTCGTAGGAGTCCCGCCCGTTGAAGTAGAAGCGGGCCATGGCCGAGGGCGCCGCCTCACCACGTTTGAGGGTGATCATGGTGCTGAGCTCGTCGGCGCGGTGCCAGAGGTCCGAGGGCGGCGTCAGCGATAACGCCCCCAGGGTTTCTGTACCCAGCTCATTCTCGACATCAACGGACTCTTCAGGCGCAGATTCTATCTCGGAAACCTCTTCCCCGCAGGAGCAGAGAAGGATGAGCAGGATGACCAACGAGTTGCTGATTGGGTGTTTGTGAACCATGCGCCTTAACGTCTTTGAAAAACTTTTTCGCCCCTCACCCCAACCCGTGGGCGGCTTCTCACCAAGAGGGGCGAGGGGATTCAGTGGTATCGGGGGTGAGGGTCAATCCCCCAGTTTCAACTGGTCCTCCCGCTGGTGTTTGGGAGCGGTTTTCGTGTACTCGATGCGACCGGCCTCGGGGTACTCCAGCCGCGCCCGGTTCTCCATCAGGTCCTTTACCCAAATAACCTGTAATCTTGGGTATTCGCGCGTTCCCAGGGTGACCGTCCCCCGGCCGGCGGCGTGCTCGTACATCTTCTTCGAGGGCTTCAGGGCGCTGACCAGAATCCCCAGGTCCGCCATCTCGCGCTCCACCACCGCGTCCAGGTAGCCCACGTCCTTCACGCCTGTGCCGCCGCCCTTGACCTCGACCACCGCCTTGCCGTCCAGAACCTTCTCACCCTCCAGGTAGCGGAAGAAGAGGTAACCGTCAATGCCGGTATCGGCGCCCCTGCGTCCCCCTCGAAAGGGCATGGCGTCCATTTCGCCCAGGACCCACAGCTCGAACTCGTGCTTGTCGGCGCGGGCCAGCTCCAGCGCCCCGGCGTAGCTCGCCGGCAGGCCGTGGATCTCGATTTCGATGCCGGGGAAGGCGTCGTCCAGGCGCGTGCGGATGAGGTTGATCGCCAGGTGGGTGATGTCAATGCCGATCCAGGAGCGGTTTAATTTCTCCGCGGCGTGGACGGTCGTCCCGCAGCCGCAGAAGGGATC
>DAOVLG010000081.1 GCA_030631385.1 Candidatus Coatesiibacteriota bacterium
ATTCCCTCTCCACCCTTTGGGGGGAGAGGGCTAGGGTGAGGGGGGATATAGAACACCCATTAGTCAACGGGCCGATCTTCAGGTAGGTCCGTGACCTTAGTCTCATCACCCGTCTGGGGAGGGGCAGTCGCCCACGGATTAGGGTTAGGAGGTAAACGTAGGGGCGGGCCTCAGCGCCCGCCCGCGGGAGGGTCAACAGACCCTCCACTACGAAGGCCTCATACCCTATGGTTCGACAGTCTCCATCAAACGATTGATTATCTCGTCCGGGCTGACCCCCTCGGCCTCGGCGTTGAAGTTGATGAGCACCCGATGGCGCATCACGGCGTGGGTCAGGGCGCGTACGTCGTCCACCGAAGCGACGGGACGACCGCGCAGCGCCGCCCGCGCCTTGGCCCCGAGGATGAGGTACTGCCCGGCGCGCACGCCCGCCCCCCAGGCCACCCAGCGCTGGATGAAGTCCGGTGCGGTGGAGTCCCCGGGTCGGCTCGCCCGGGCCAGGTTCACCGCGTAGGTCACCACGTGGGGCGCCGCCGAGATCTCACGGATCAGCCCCTGAAGCTCGTTTATCTCATCCGCGGAGAGCACCTGCTCCAACTCCGGCTCCTCCCCACCGGTGGTTTGGGTGACGATCTGCTCCTCCTCGTCCCGATCGGGATAGTCTATGCGCACCTCGAGCATGAAGCGGTCGAGCTGGGCCTCGGGCAGAGGGTAGGTTCCCTCCTGTTCGATGGGGTTCTGGGTGGCGAGGACGAAGAACGGTTCGGGTAGGGGGTAGGTGGTATCGCCGATGGAGACCTGGCGCTCCTGCATCGCCTCGAGGAGGGCGGCCTGGGTCTTCGGGGGGGTGCGGTTGATCTCGTCGGCCAGGATCAGGTTGGCGAAGACCGGTCCGCGGAGGAACTGCATGTCCCTGCGTCCGGTCTCGGGGTCCGGCTGAATCACATCGGTTCCGGTGATGTCGGCGGGCATCAGGTCGGGGGTGAACTGAATCCGCTTGAAGGAGAGGTCCAAAATGCGGGCGAGGCTGGAAACCATGAGCGTCTTGGCCAGCCCCGGAACCCCGACCAGAAGGGCGTGGGCGTGGGAAAACAGCACGATCAGAAGCTGTTCGATGACCTCGTGCTGCCCGACGATAACGCGTGAGAGCTGATCCTCGACGCTCCGGGCGGCCTCGGACAACCGTTCCAGTTTGGCTTCGGCCTCGACAACGTCCAAGGGTAACCTCTTTGGTAACGGGTGATTTACCTTAATAATACAGCAAAAGGCGCCTTACAGTTCCGCCGGCGTATCACCAACGGGCCCAAAAAGGCCGGCTCAAACCCGGCTTCTGGCAGGGAAAATTTAGGTGGACTACCCCTCCTCCGGCCAGATCTCACCCTTGTCGCTCCGGACGACCTCGCCCATCTCGGTGCGCGCCCCGGCGGCAATCTTCGCTCCGGGCATCAGCACCGTCATCGGCGCCACATAGGCATCGGGGCCGATCACGGCGCCGAACTTGGGCAGGTCCACCTCCACCGGCTTCCCCTTGACTATCGAGGTGATCTTCTCGCCGGGAGGCGGGTCGCAAAAAGCGACCACCCCGTCACCCAACGTGGCCCCATCGGCGATGACACACCTGGTTAAGAGGCAGCGGCGACCGATCTGCACACCGGCCCCGATCAGGCAGTTCCCGATCTGGGTGCCCCCGGCGATCTGGGAGTTGGGACCGATCGCGGTGCGATTCATGATCTGCACCCCGGGGTGGATGTAGCAGTTCCGCGAGATCATCACCCGGTCGGTGAGGATGCATCCCCGACCGATCCAGGTGTCCTCGAGAACGTTCACGGTGACGCAGCGGTGGACGTCGCCCAGCATGCGGGACTTCACGTTGAACCGCTGCAGGGGACGGTCCTGGATCAGACGGGTGTTGGCCTCCAGCAGGTGCCAGGGGTAACCGATGGCGTACCAGCCGCCGTTGGACTCCACCCAGTGGAGCTCACCCTCGGCGGCCAGCCTTGCGACGGCATCGGTCAGCTCGATCTCCCCGCGCTCGCTCGGCTCCAGCTCGGTCAACATCTCCAGGAACCGGGCGTTGATCTTGTAACAACCGGTATTGGCCAGATCGGAGACGAACTGGGCGGGCTTTTCATAGACGCCGGTCACGCGGTCATCCTCGGTGGTCAGGACCCCGAAACGCTCGGGGTTGGTAACCCGCTGGGCCAGGACGGCGTTGGGGTACTCGAACATCTCTTCGAAATTATCGTCGCGGTAGAGGTCATCCCCCATGAGCACGAGCGCCTCGCCCGATACCTTATCAGCGGCGCACAGGAGGGCGTGCCCCGTTCCCCTCTGCTCCTTCTGCTCCACGTACCGGAGCCGGATACCCCGATGGCTGGAACCGAAGCGCCGGATGATCCTCTCCCCCATGAAGCCAACCACGATGATCGCCTCGTCCACCAGTCCCTCGACGGCGCGCAGGTTCAGCTCGAGGATCGAGTGCCCGGCGACCTCGTAGAGGGCCTTGGGGGTCTTGACGGTCAGGGGATAGGTACGTGTGCTCAGACCGGCCGCGAGAATAACTGCCTGCATCTACCCTGCCTATGATCTCGTAATCACTACTCCACGAGCTTTATAGCAAAAAAAATACTAAATTGATAGGTCCTACCGCAATGAAAGCTGGGGCGGGGCAACGGTTCGGCTGATGAACACATCCTCGGCCAGGAGGGAGAACTCGTAGCAACCCCCGGAGAGGTACCCTTCGGGGGGGTTACCCAGGTAGAAATCCACCGAACCGCTGCTCGCAACGAGGGTCACCTCCGCCTCCGCCTCGGGGATGGTTTGGCCGTCAAAGCTCCAGTTTCCCTTCAGCAGGGCGCCCGGCTCGCCGTGCCGGTACTGCACGGTGGCCAGCAGCCCCGAATCCTCCCAGCGAAGCTTGGTCACGTACTGACACGGGCGTGGGGGGATGTAAAAATCCTCCGTGGTGAGGGGAAAGTCCGTATCATCGGTGATCACGACGCCGTGGTACCCGGTGGGCACCTCGAAGCCGGTCAGTTTGTAGACAAGCTCGCCGTCCGTGCTGTCCACCCGGAGGGTTTTGGAGAGGGGTTCGTTGGGTGACGGAGGGGTCCAGCGGCAAATAAAGACATCACCGGGGGAGGCGTTCTGAAAGAGGACGAAGATTTCCAGCTTCTCGGATTCGGTGGGTTCGGCGGGCGGGAAGAGCACCTCCACGACCTCGACCCGCAACCCCCCGGTCGCGAGGTAGAGGATCACCCAGACCCAGAATAAAAGCAGGGGGAACGAGTGCCGGACTACCCTCCCGACGAACCGTTCCATCATTCCACCGCCCGGACCTTGGAGACGGCGAGCTCCAGACCCCGTTCCTCCCTTTCAAACAACTCCAGCAACTCATGCCCGAGATCACCTGCACTCACGCCAAGCTCAGCCAAACCCACCGCCGGCACCGGCGCTCCCGACGGGTCATCGTTCAGGCCGATGTGGATCAGCCCCGCCAGCGGGCTCACCGTGGCTATCGAAACCGAGAGCTTCCGCCGTTCCACCGCCTGACTCGGGACGTAGAGGTCGTCGCCGTCTACGGTGACGGTCACACTCCGACGATGCAAACGCTCGGCAATACGCAGGACGTACAGGCGCTGACGCAGAACCGTCTCCACGAGCGTCCGGCCAAACCAGACACCGATGAGGTGCAGCATTCGCTTCGCGGTAATCGGTTTCCCGTCGCGGCGGTCCTCAAGATCAACCAGATTCTCCGTCGGCACCCCGGCCGGTCCCAGGAAGGCCACGAGGCAATCACCGGTCAGGCCGGCCACCCGATGGGGCCAATGGGTGGTCAACTGGGAGCCGTCGTAGACCAGCTCGTCTGGCAGGAAACGGGTCTGTAGCATCGGCACGGGGAGGGACGTGTTTCCATGGCAATTGTAGGATGATTCGGTCCAAAAGACAAACGGACCCCATCGGACCAATAAACCGGGGTAAGCCGGAGAAGCAGCCTACCCCAATCCAACGACCGTCGAACCCCGTCCTAGAGGGTCGTTCTGAGCCTGAGCCCCACGTTGATGGAGTCCCGGTCGTGGTCGTACTCGTAGACGCGGTAGTCGGCGTCAATATGAATCACAAGGTCCTCGACGATGTTGTAGGAGAAGGACAGGCCCCAGGAATGGTCGGTGCGGCTGGTCTCGCGGTCCGTGTAGATGGAAACGCGTGAGTTGAACCTGTACGAGAGCTCGAAGGCCAACGTCTCGGTCGGATAGATGTTGATCCTGTTGTTTATCCTCCAGTAGTTCGACAACCCCATACTCCCGGAGCTATCGCCCACGGGGAAGGAGGCGGTCTCTTTGAAGGAACCGGAGAAATCCAGCCCCCAGTACTCGGAGACACTGAATACCGGTTCGATGACCAACTCCCGCGAGAGGGTGTCGGTGCCGCTTTCGAAGTCGTCGGTCCGACGGTTGTTCCGGCTGAGGGTGTAGGTCAACCCGATACGCAGGCCGTCAATGAGCTTCACCTCGCCGCCGAAGCTGAGTTTGATCTCGTTGCTCTTCGGCAGGCTGCTGCTCACACCGCCCGTAGTCCGGTCGAAACCGATGTTGAAGTTGGCGTTGAGGGAGACCGCCTGGGTCAGTTTCCATTTGATGGTACTGGAGACGTCGTTGTAGAGGGAGATGGTGTCCTTGGAGGAGCTGATCGGGTAGGAGAAGTCGTCGTGGGTAACCTTGTGCTGCAGCTTGAGGATGAAGCTCTTGCCCAGATTGACCTGAGCGCCGGTGGTCATCGTGTTCTTGGTGTTGGTGAGGACGGAGTCGGCGATGGCGAAACGTTCCGGGGGCAGATCACCGTCGTCGTCGTAGCACCTCCTGTTTGTCGTGTCCTGGGAAAGGATCCAGTGGAGGTAGTCCTCGGAGCTCGAGTCCCAGTTGAGCTGCAGCTTCCAGTTTATCCCGCGGGATAAAAGATCGTAGAGCGGCCACCACGGGGTGTGGAGACGGTACTCCGGGATCGGATCGAGTTCCGGGTAGATCCAATAGTAGTACTTGTTGAGGTAGTACTCCTTCCCCAGGTAGGTCATGGTTCCGTGGATCAGATCTACGCTAAAGATACCCTTTAAGTCGAAGGGGGTCACGTAGTTGGCGACCACTGACAGGTTGTTGTTCAGGGTGTTTTGATTGCGTTCGATCAGGTATGAGTCCCGGTAGAGGGTCCCGTTGAAGAGGTAGCGCAACTCGAAGGTCGTGTTCTTCCAGGGGCTGTAGTTCCCGGTCAGGCTGTTTGCAATACTACCGACGTAGTACTCGGAATTCAAGGCGGGCTGGGTCGGGTATTCCCGGACCTCCCGGGAGCCGGTAAGATCACAGGAAAGCCGGGTCTGCTCTGTGATCTTGTAGTCGAACTTGAGATCGGTATATCCGGAGAGGGAATCGTAAACGTATTCTCGGAAGCCGTAATCCCAATCGAAGGTGCCCTCGTGGGTGCTTGAGAGGGTGAGGTAGGCGTTCAGATCGGCGGTAAGGGCATCGGAAAACCTTGTGTAGGCGCTGGTACCCGCCCGGTGGGTCTTGGATACCTGGTACTGCTCCTGGGTCTTCATATCGCTGTCGTAATCGAGCTGTTCGTAAAAACAAATGACACGGGTGTTCTCCACCGGCTCATAGAAGAGATCGAACCGCAGGGTACGGCTCTCCGATTCGCGGTTCGCCTGGGGCTCGTTCTGGACGCTCTGGTTCATGGTAAGCCGGAAGATGAAGTCTCTGCCGAAGGGGAGAGCGTAGCTCAGCGCGGAGCCGATCTTGTTGAGGGATTTCCCGCTGTTGAAATTAATGTTGAGGCCGGGCTCGACTCCGGTGTCCTCCTCCTTGGCGAAAACCGGGGGGAAGAGGAGAATGATTGCAAGAATCGAATAGAGAACCCGAGACAAGGAAAACCTCCGAGATGGATACTGTATTGTACGGGTATTCTCGGACGGGTGTCAACCGCTGGAACTTTTTAACCTTATGCCACTTAGTTCCCCTTTACGTTGACTAATCCGGCGTCGTGTGATACTGTTTTTTTCACTTTGCTACACCGAAAAAAAGGTGTCACCTCCCCCGTGGTAACCGGCATTTGGCGCCTCAGCCTTCTTTTACCGCCGATGGAAGATACGGATTATCCCATGCTGACTCCGGTTCAAAGGGCGGAATCAGATGCCCACTCTTTAGTCGTCAGCGCCGAGGGTTTGGCAAAGAACGAACTCGCGCGCGCCCGCAAAAGAGCTCTGGAGATGGTTAAGGCCAGGGAGTCCACCGCCCGGGAAGAGGTTCAACAGATGGTCGCCTCGTCGGTTGAGCTTGGCGAGGACGAGGCCGCAGACATCCTGGCGCGCAGCCGGAAGGGTATCGAGGCGATGGGTAATAAGGCTACAGAGCGGACGGGTGATGCCTGTAGGGTTATCGTAGAACGCATCACGGGCACCGGGTAAAAGTCAATGGCCAACGCACGAGTTCAGCGCATAGAGATCATCCTCCACGCCAGCGCCAGAGATGACCTTCTCGGGTCCTTGGCCAACGCGGGCGCCGTGGAGCTCGAAAGCGCCGATCCCGAGGAACTAAGTCGTCTCGGAGCGCCCTGTCGAGTCCGGGCCGAGGAGGCCAGCCGCAGTTTTACCCTTTTGCGAGGAGCCCTGGACTACCTGGACAAATTCGCGCCCAAGGCCGGTTTCTTTGCGGGGATGATGGGCCACAAGGTGGAGGTTACCTCCGCCGAGCTCGAGCAGCGCTTGAAAAGCTTTGGTGCCGTGAAGTTCGCCGCGGCGGTCCTCGCCGTGGCGGCCAGAGGTGCAGAAACCCGGCCGCGTCTCGGCCGTTTAGCCGAAGAGGCAGAGCTCCTCGTCTCCTGGCTGGGGCTCCAGATACCCCCAGACTCACTCGGCGCCACCGAAAACACCGTCTCCGCCGCTTTTTCTATCAACCCGCAGTACATCCCCCAGCTTAACCGAACGCTCACCGAAGGGGTCGGCGAGTTGTTCGAGCTCCTAAACCTGGGTGTGGCGGCAGACCTTGGGGCGTCGGCCGTCTCGG
>DAOVLG010000131.1 GCA_030631385.1 Candidatus Coatesiibacteriota bacterium
CCACCAAGGGGGGGAGCACGAAGGACTACGAGGGTCTGGTCCGCTTCCGCCAGGAGATCTACCAGTCCACCAAGGAATTCAGCTCCGAGAAGGTGCTGGAGTCCACCGGTCTACCCGATTGGGACTCGGTGCCGGTGACCTGGACCACCCGAACCCGCCAGGGTCGTTTCTGGAATGCCGAGGCGGCCTTGGGCGGCCCGATAGGCGATTTCATGACCTTCTTCCTCTCCGGCGATTACATGGAGACCGGAACCCAGTTCATCCAACCGCGACCGCGCTGGGAGTACAGCGCGCAGAGCAAGCTCCGCTTCCGCTTCTCCGACGACATGTCGTTCACGCTCTCCGGCACCCTGAGCCAGCGTTACCGCCCATTGTTCGACGTACAGTACCAGTACACCCTGGACAACATGTATCACCAGGGGCGCGACGCGTACCAGGTCAACGGAATGTGGAAACACATGATCAACGAGAAGACCTACTACACCCTGCGCGCCAACTACTTCAACGTCTGGACCCACTTCGGCGTCCGCTGGGGAGAGGATGACTGGCATTGGGAAAACGACCCCGACAGCCCCGGCGAGCAGATCAAAGTATGGAACAACGGCGACGCCTGGGGTGATCACGAGTTCGGCGAGTGGAAGTGGTGGGAGGACTACGATATCGATTGGAGGCAGGGCGGCCCCGGCGGCTGGTTCTTCACCAAGGGCGACATGCGCATCTGGGAGACCCGCAAGGAGCAGATCTTCACCGGCAAGGGCGACTTCACCACCGAGATAGACGAGCACAACCTGATCAAGGCCGGTCTGGAGTACAAAAACTACGACGTGGACCTCTTCCAGCGCCAGCCATTGGCCGCCAACACCTACGGCGATTGCTACCACGTCTTCCCGTGGCATGGAGCGGTCTACGTTCAGGACAAGATGGACTACGCCGAGATGATCATCAACCTGGGTCTGCGTTTCGACTACTTCGACCCCAGCTCCGATTACCCAGAGAACCCGATGGACTCGCTGGATTCCGATCCAGATTCGGAGTACGAGGCCTTCGATGATATCCCCCGCGTGGTGGCCGAGGCCAAGTACCAGCTCTCACCGCGTCTGGGTATCGCCCATCCGATCACGGAGTTCGACAAGCTCCACTTCTCCTACGGGCACTTCTTCCAGATGCCGGCCTTCCGGTACCTCTACATGGGCAACTACGAAAAACCGATCGGCGCCTATCCGATCTTCGGCAACCCGGACCTGAAACCGGAGAAGACCATCTCCTACGAGATCGGTATCCAGCACCTCTTCACCAAAACGGTGCTCCTGGATATCACCGGTTTCTACAAGGATGTCTCCGGACAGCTCGACACCATCCGTTACGACCATCCCTTGGGGCTGTGGAACTACACCCGCACGACCAACTCAGACTGGGGTAACGTCCGCGGTTTAGAGCTCGTTCTGGACGGCACCTGGACCGACTGGTTCAGTTCCAAGATCGCCTACACCTACTCCATCGCACGCGGTCTGTCTTCGTATTGGCGGCAGGGTTACGACTACTCCTACCACGGCTGGAACCTCCCGCTGGAGGCCAACATCCTCGATTGGGACGTGACCCACACCGTCAACCTGATGCTCGACTTCCGCTACGACGATACGTGGGGTGCCAACCTGAACCTCAACTACGGCTCCGGTACGCCTTATTCCCCGCCCGTCGAGATGGGCGCCCAGAAGGAGATCAACTCGGCGCGCATGCCCTGGCTCATGAACCTGGACGCCAAGGTCAACTACAACATAGACATGTGGGGTATGCAGTTCCAGATCTTCGTCGAGGCGCTCAACATCTTCGACCGCTGGAACGTCACGAATTTCGGTGCCGGCGAGGGCACCGGCGGCACCACCGACTGGACCGCCTTCTACCATCTCTACGGCGACGAGAACGGTCCGTGGGATGACTTGGAGGTCTACGGCGAGCCCTTCCAGCTCCGCGTAGGCGGCAGTATTTCCTTCTGATACACCTCAACGGTCGGGGTCGGTTTGACGACCCCGACCGACCTTGGATTTGTTAGAAACCTTCACCGTTCTCAGCAAGGAGGAAATCTCCGTGAAGCTGAAACTCAAAATCGGCCTTCTAGCCTTCGCCCTGGCGGTTCTCGTCGCGGGACTGGTGGCGGTCGGTTCAAGCGGTGTTACGGCCCGTTCACTCATCGAGCTGGAACCGGACGGAAACTTCCGGGTTATGACCTTCACCCATAACATCGGTAACTTCGGCAACGTGGTCTTCAACACCAACAACGTGGGAGCCGGTGACGTCATCCCCAACGCCGAGTGGCCGCTCGGGTCCGGAAACGAGTACGGCTATACCGGCTCGCTGTGGTTCGGCAACCAGGAGACGGTCATCCACACCTACTTCGCCATGCAAGAGCTCGAGTGGCAGCCGAAATCGCCGATCTATAACACCGATCCCGGCACCCCCTACCCCCTCCCCTCGTCCTTCGGCATACACGAAGGCACCGATTACAGCTGGATGAGCCAGTACTGGCGCACCAACGTTCCCTCCCGGGTCTCCGACCAGGACGGCCACTGGTACACGACCGACGAGGGCTCCGACATCCCCATCGGCCTCGAGGTTGTCGCCCAATCCCTGGGCTGGAGCGCACCGGGTCACGACGAGTGGCTCACCATTATCTACTTCCTGCACTACGTAGGCGCCGCCCCGCTCGACTCCGACACCTTCATCGCCTTCGCCTACGACATAGACTGCGGCGGCTCCCTCTCCTTCGACAACGACCTGGCCCAGTTCGACGGCAACAGCCCGTCCCTTGGACCGCCGGAAGAACCTTTCGGTGCCGGTGACGGTTACAACAACGTCACCTGGGCCCCCGGGGGTGACGGCATCCCCGACGAGTACGACTCTGTCAACTTCCCGATGCCGATTGATGGCAGCGCCGACACCCAGCCCTACTGGGGGCACTTCGACTGCTCGGATTACGATCCCTTTGAAGCCGCGCCGCGGAAGATGAGCTACATGTTCGACTCCGAGTGGGACTCGGGCGGCCCCTACCCCGGCTTCGTCGGCGTGCGCTTCCTGCGCGCCTGCATTGACCCGGGCGGTGATAACGAGCGCGAGTACATCGTCACCGGACAGCACTCCTGGGACATCATGAACGACCCGGAGAACGACAGCTACAAGTTCGCCTACATGGTGGACACCGGGACCTACGAGGAGATCACCACCGCCTACGACTGGCGCATCTGCCCCTCGGTCGGTCCCTTTGAATCCATGTTGGGGATCGGCATGGAACCCGATGAGGTTCTTGAGATCCGCAAGTGTTTCGTCATCGGATACCACCGCAACGGTATGCGGAAGAACGCCGACCAGGCCCTGACCGACGCGCTGGGCTTCAACGGCAGGTTCGACGACCCGCGTCAGGGGGACGACGTGGACGATTTCGTCGTCCTCTCGCCGCCCAAGAGCCCGCTCCTCTCGGCCATCGTCGGCGAGACCATTATCGGCGACCGCAGGGTCAGCATAGTTACCCTCCACTGGAGCCCGGTGATCAACCTCACCGACAACGTCGAGACTCTGCCCGACATAAGTTCCAACGACCAGATAGACTTCGAGGGTTACCGTCTCTACCGCGCCCCGACCCTGGATCAGCTCGGCGACAGCGCCGACATGGCGCCCTGGTACTCCGACTCCGGTTTCGATGAGCCGGTCTACCTGCGCAATCTCCTCTACTCGTGGGACAAGGACATCAACGACACCAGCCATTGGACCGACGGCGGCGAGTACTGGAAGGCCCCGGGTTACGACGGTCCCGGCGCCCCCACTGACCCCGACCTGCGCGCCCAGCGGTACGAGTACAACCAGCTCAACAACTGGGACGACATCAAGAGAGACCCGACCAACGATAAAATCTACGAGTACATTGACGACGGAACCAACTACGACCACTGGGACAAGTGGGTGGATTACTCCGACTTCGGCGGCGACGACACCTGGGCCGACGACTACGACGCCCCGGGCCCCTTGGCGCCTCGCAACCACTTCACCTACTTCTACGCCGTCGTCTCCTTCGACTTCGGCGCCCACCCCTTCTACAACGAGCAGATCGGCAGCGATCCGTACCCCGCGCTGGAGGGAGGCGTCCGCGCCAACTACGTCGAGGTTACTCTGAGCACCGCCAACAGGGACTCCCTGGATGACGTGCTGGTGGTTCCCAACCCGTACATCGGCGGTGTAGACTGGCAGACCCGTTCGGTGACCGGTATCGTCGAGCGCAAGCTCGCCTTCACCAACCTGCCCGAGCGCTGCACCATCCGTATCTACACTATCTCCGGCGACCTGGTCGACATCATCGAGCATAACAACCAGACCTCCGGAACGGCGTGGTGGGACCTCCAATCCCGGAACAACATGGAGGTGGCGTCCGGCGTTTACATCTACCACATAGACGCCACCGAACTCGGCCTCGGCACCAAGATCGGTAAGTTGGCCATTATCATGGGCGAGCGCCTGTAAACAGACGGGGGGAGCCCCGTCTCCCCCCGACGCACTTTTGAATCCTTTGATTTAACACGGCTTACCTGAGAGGGGGCTAGTTCTGATGAAGGCTAAAACCCTGGCGCTTCTCCTGGTGCTGATGCTGGTTCTACCCACCGTGGCTCAGGAAAAAACCGGTACGGCGGGAGCCCAGTTTCTGAAGATCGGCATCGGCCCGCGGATGATGGGGATGGGGGGAGCCTGTGTGGCCACCGGCCCGGCGGACGCCTCCATCGCGTTCTGGAATCCGGCGGCCCTCACACGCATTCCAGGCGGCGACGTCTTCTTCGAAGACAACGAGTGGGTTGCTGAAACCCGCCTGATGAACTTCGCTGGAGCGTACAACTTCGGTAACTTCGGTATCTTAGGCCTCACCGCCACCTACCTCGACTATGGCGACATGATCCGGACGACCCAGGACTACCAGGAGGGTACCCTGGGAACCTTCTCGGCGTCCGATCTCGCAGTTGGGGTGGCCTACGCCCGGAGGTTCACCGACCGCTTCAGCGTGGGGCTACGCGTCCAGTTCATCAACCAGACCATCGACACCTACGACGCCATGGGCTGGGGGGTGGACATCGGAACCCTGTACGACACCGGCTTCAAGAGCCTGCGGATCGGGATGGCGATCCAGCACTTCGGTGGAGACATGCGCTTCGATGGGACTTACGGAGAACTGATGCGTGATAGAAGCGGATACATCGAGACGGAGTTCAACGAGTACTCACTCCCGATGACCTTCCGGCTCGGTGTGGCCTACGACCTCCTCGAGGGGGAGGACCACTTCGTAACCCTCGGCCTCGACGCCATCCATCCCAACGACGCTGAGGAGCGCGTGAACGTGGGTGTTGAGTACCTGATGTTCAACCTGGTGGCCCTCCGCGTCGGTTACCAGCTCAACTACGACTTCTTCGCCGGCACTGATGACGACAGCTTCGTTCCGGGTCTCACCGCCGGAGTCGGCTTCAAGGTGGGTTTAAGTCGGACCTCCGACATCCACGTGGACGCGGCCTACGCCGACATGGGGCGTCTTGGCTACTCGCTGCGCTTCTCTCTCGGTTTCTCCTTCTAAACTGAGGAGAGACACTGAACAAGGCGGGGGGCCGAACGCGCCCCCCGTTCAATAGGCAACCCTCTCCCCGGGACCGGGAGTAGAGGCCTCAGCCGTTTCGACACCACTCCGGCAGCCTTGCTCCGTGGGCTGGATCCGGGAGGTTAGCAATGAGAAAAATAGTACGCGCCTCACTCACTCTGGCCATCCTTCTCGTTGCGCCCGCCGCAGCCGACTTCGGGCCG
>DAOVLG010000542.1 GCA_030631385.1 Candidatus Coatesiibacteriota bacterium
ATCACCCCCGATGAAGAGAATATTGTTGGCGGGCCAGAGGGAATCGCTCCCGTCTCCGTCGCCGTTGGGGTCGGCCAGCCTGGCGAGGTTCAGCTCGAGGAGCTCCACGTTCTCCCCCGTGGCGGGGTTGTAGAGGATCGCCCGTTCCACCGCGGTGAGCGGCTCGGCGTAATAAACCCCATCGGCATCCAGACAGGTAACCACGGCCCCGTCGGTGAAGATCCCGTAGGCGGCCTGGGGCCTCAGGTAGTCCACGTCGGCCAGGAAGGGAGGCTGGAAACTGCCGATGCCCATGAAGCCGTCGCGTACCGCCCCCTCGAAGAGTTCCTGGCAGCCGGTGATGCCGTTGGTCGGGTCGTTATCGTAGAAGGCGTAGCCCCCATTCTCGGCCACGTGCTCCGAATCGAAGGGGGGATCGGTGAACCACTCCTCCTCGCGGTAGCCCGCCTCCTCATCCTCGTCGGGAATGACCACCAAAACCTCGCCCAGGAGGCCCTCCCTCTCCCAGGGGTCGCGCAGGCGGAGGAGTCCGGCGGCCGAGGTGATCCGTTGACCGTCCAGGCGTACCTTCGTACCCTCCGGCATGAGGTACAGGTCGCCGTTGGCGTGGACCGCTCCGTTGATGTACCAGGTGGCCTCGCCGGCCAGGGCCAGGTCCGCGGCGGAGAATAAAGCGTACTGCTCCAGGGGTTGGGTGCGGCCGGTGACCCGCAGCCTCCGGGTGATCGGGTTACCCACCGGGTAGAGGGTGGCCTCGACCTGGATGGTGAAGCTCAGCCGCTCGGGGGCGTTGTAGTAGGCGATCACTCGGAGCTCCTCGGTCACTCCGGCGCTGGAGAGTGAGCTCCACCCGGCTCCGGGATACCAGCGCCACACGTAGGCCCCGTCATCTAAGTTTCGGTCCAACCCCTCGCCTGCGCCGGGACCGTCAATGACCGCCACCACCTCACCGGTGTGTGGGCTGGTGATCTGGGGAACGAGGGGTGTATCTTCGTTGACGATCAGGCGGCCATCCCCGGTGAAGACG
>DAOVLG010000316.1 GCA_030631385.1 Candidatus Coatesiibacteriota bacterium
AAGGTCCGATGGATCAGCGAGGATGGCCTGGAAAAAGTACTCCCAGGCCTCGGGTTCCCGTCCATCCAGGAGAGCGATCCATCCCAGGGCCTCGTTGGCCGCCGCGTTACCGGGATCGCTTCCGATGATCAGTTCGGCGCCCTCCCGAACCGATGATAGGTCATCCCCGAGGAGCAGAAGGTCCATGGGATCCAGGACGTCGATCGCCGCGGTGAGGGCGACCCGGCTTGCAAAGAAAACAAAAAAGGCCACTTTAACAAACCTGGACACGTGAACCTCCAGGGGGTGCGTAGATCCGTCCGCCCAACTATAACCCAAACCCGCTCTAGAGACAACGGAGCCCGTCCGGTCAACAAAAAAAGGCCGCCCTTTGCGGCCCGCTGTCCGAGTCGGAACCTCTTCAGCCTTCGATCCGATTGATCTTCGCGGCCAGGCGGCTCTTATGACGGTTGGCGTTGTTCCTGTGCAGGATGCCCTTCACCACGGCCTTGTCCAACAGGCTCGTGGCCTCGCGGTAGGAAAGCCGGGCGTCCTCGACGCGGTCCTCGGCGATGGCCAACCGAACCTTACGGATGGCGGTTTTGATGCGGGACTTGTATATCTTGTTGCGCAGGGTGCGTTTCTCGGTCTGCCGCAGCCGTTTCCTGGCCGAGCGTGTCTGGGGCATTCGGTCTCCTTCTTCACCCGCGAGAGCGAAGGCAGATACTAGAATACACCCCGGTGCGCTGTCAAGGCGTTAGTTTATTCGGCGGGATTATTGTGCTATATTGCTGCTGAAATGCGAACCTAAAGGCGTGGTTATGAGGGTAGGCGTACTCCTGCTTTCGGTCCTCGTCCTCTGCGGTGGCGCTGTCCCCCCCAGGCCCGCGTCGTGGAACCTGGCGGATGGAGTGCACCGGACGACCGGCGTTCCCCTACCGCAAATGCCTCCCTGGATCGGTCCCGACCAGGATCGCCCCCCCCTGCCCACACCGCCGGTGATGGGAGCCGTCGCGGTGCTGGTGGACTTCCCCGACCACCAAGCCGACCGCGATGCCCACCCTCGCTCGGTCTACGAAGAGCTGCTCTTCAGCCGGGACACCTACGAGACGGGCTCCCTGCGCGATTACTGGAACACGGTGAGCTACAATGCCCTCGATCTGGCGGGCGGTGTGTCGGGTTGGCACCGGACAAGCGAATGCTATTACGGTTTTTATGCACCCGATGGTTACCACAACGGTTACTATGATGATAATAACTTCGGCCTGACCTACGGTGGCTACCGGGTGGCCCTGGCCGCCGCCCAGCTCTCGGATCCGACGGTGGACTTCGGTGACTACGACAACGACGGACCGGACGGAGTGCCTAACTCCGGTGACGACGACGGCGAGGTGGACCTCTTCATGGTCTACCACGCCGGGCCCGATGGCGCGGATACCGGCAACCCCCACGACATCTGGAGCCACATGAGCTTCTACTTTTACTTCACCACGAACGACCCGGCCGCCGGCGGCGGTTACATCACCATCGGGGCCTACGACATCCAGGCCGAGGAGCACCCCGACGGCAGCCTCTCCGGCATCTCGGTGGCCTGTCACGAGATGGGGCACCTCCTGGGTCTGCCCGATCTCTACGATTACGGCCGCTGGGACTGGGGCGCCGGGCTGTGGTGCCTGATGAGCTACGGGGCCTGGGGCGCCGACGGAAGGGACGACCGCTACCCCAGCCTGGCCTCCGCCTGGTGCCGCTCGGACCTCGGCTGGACCAACGTGATCAACCTGGACACAGACATCGAGGATCTGGTCGTCCACCCGGCCGAGACCCACGACACCGTTTACACCCTCTGGCGGGACGGCTCGCCCGACCCGAGCGAGTGGTTCTACCTGGAGAACCGTCAACAACTCGCCCCCGAGCCGGTCCTCATCGGTGAGGGGTTGTTGATCTGGCATATCTACTCCGGCGCACACGGCTTCGGCTTCGGCTGGGACGATCTGGACCTGGAGCAGGCCGACGGCCTCAACGATCTTGACCAGGGCGACGGAGAACGTCCGGACCCCGACGAGGACAACCTGGGCGACGATGGTGATCCCTTTCCCGGCTCGACCGGTAACACACGCTTCGCCGACGAGACCAACCCAAGCTCCCGGGACCGCTACGGTAGCCCCACCTGGGTGGCGGTGACCCAGATCCGCGAGTCCGGGGACGACATCATCTGTGACGTGACCATAGACTCATCGGCGGCCGATGAACTTCTTCTGACCGGTAACTCCCGTGAGGAGGGGCTGCTGTTGCGTTGGGCCGGTACCGCGGATTGCTCCTTTTATCGTCTATCCCGTCGGGAGGGAGGCACCTGGGAAAAGCTGGTCTCCCGCATCACCGGCAGCGCCTACCTGGTCCGCGATGCCTCCGGCACTGAACGGTACCGGCTGGAGGCCTTCGGGGCGGATGGCGGGCTCATCGCCTCCGCCGAGGCCGAGTTCGATCATCGTCCCCCACCCCGGAGACCCCTGGTGATTGCGGCATATCCCAACCCCTCCGACGGCGCCCTCGGTCTCGCTCTCGAACTGCCCGAGGAGGGGATAGTCACGTTGACGGCCTACGACCTCGCCGGACGGCGCGTAGCAACAATCCATGACGGGTACCTCGCCGAGGGAGAGCACCTCCTCATCTGGGAGGCGAACCTCAGGCCGGGGGTCTACAACCTTGTACTCAGCTCGGGTGTAGGCGATGCGGGCTGCCGGGTCGTCATCGAGTAGAGCGTGAACTGCGGAGAGGAGAACGGAGGGTTTCTTACGTTCTCCTCTTTTTTCCTATTGAATAGGTGGGATTTTCGTTGGAGATAGCCTCAACTTATGATATATTCATGGCTGGTGAAAGATGATGACGCAGCTCGAATCAGCGCTGGCTGAGCGGATAACGCCCGAGATGGAGAGGGTGGCCGCCGAGGAACGGCTCGATCCCGAAGTCCTGCGGAGTCGGGTAGCCCGGGGAACGGTCGT
>DAOVLG010000256.1 GCA_030631385.1 Candidatus Coatesiibacteriota bacterium
ATCGTAATAGGAGATGTGGGGGTTGTCAGAGGAGTCCAGCGCCAGAGAGGTGTTCCCACCCTGGTTAGGCACCCAATCCACTGTCTCGATCAGCCAAGCGGCGCCGTCCCAGCGGGCATACTTGAGAGCATTGTTGCTAGAATCTAAATACGAAATATGGGGGTAGTCGGAGTAGTCCAGCTCCAGAGAGGTGCACACACCCACCCATTCGTCTGAGTCCACGGTCTCGATCCGCCAGGCATCGCCATCCCAGCGGGCGTATTTCAGATCTTGGTTGTTCCAGTGGTGATACGCGATGTGGGGGTAAACTGTGGAGTCCAGCGCTAGAGAGGTGGACGTGCCACAATCCTGATCCACGGTCTTTATTAGCCACTCCTCCTGTTGCCACTCCTCCTGTTGCCACTTCGGGGGTTCACCATCACCATCACCATCGTAGAGCCCCAAAAGGTCTACGATGCAGCCGAGCGTAACAGCCAGGGCGATAGAGATAATGAGAAAAATGAAACCGCCGTACCTCTTCATCCCGTACTCCTGTGAATAACGCTTTTTTTCGTAACTGCTGTTTACAAACCGTTAGAGGTAAAGCTCGACACCAATCCGTGTGCTAAGAGCCTCACCGAACCATATAGTCTCGATAACGTCGTATGCCTGTCCGCTGATGCTGGGGTAGTAATCGGCACCGGCGCTGATCCCCCACGTGGAAGAGAAACGGTATTCCACGCCGGCCTTGGCCTTGACTATGAATTGCACATAGTCGCTGCGGAAGAAAGTTCCGACGCCAAGCCCTGCCCTCACCCTAAAAGTACGACCAAAATAGTAATCGTAGTCCAGGGAGAGCATCGTATCCCAGGTCTGCGCGGCGTACTTTTCAGGATCCAAGCCGATGTTCTTGCTCATGATGACAGTGGCCACCGACAGACCGAAGTAGCCGTTTCCGCGGCTGGAGTAGGCGACGGAGAAGTCTCCGATGAAGGGGTATCCCCCGCCGAGATGGAATTGGAATTCATCTAATGCTATTTCAGGTTTATGTATGATTATACCGGTGATTTTCAAACGTACCCTATCGCCGGTAATGACATCGAAGTCCTCCGATAGCCTGGCCTCCGATACCGTCATGTCAGTAACGCGGGTGATAACCGCCGAACCCAATTCGATAATGTCATGCCCTACGAGTAAACCCGTTTCTGGATCGTAGTATTCTTCGCCGATCCGGTAGATCTCAATCTCATCGCCCGGATTCAGGTTTTCCTGCGTACCCAGATTCACCTTTATTAAGTCTTCTTCTACGCCGATAACCAGACCCATCACCGGGATACTCTCGGCGAAACGTTGCACTATCGAACGTCCTTCATTCAAAAGCTCTTCCAGATTTAGGGACTCAGCGGAGTCCGAATATTCCAATTTACCGGTTGTTACGTCCGCTAAACGTAAAGTCAAGGTATAAACCCTTCCCACCTGAGAAACATTGCCGACGAGGGCCTTATCGGCGCCAGCCAATTGACCGACCTGTACTATGCACTCAGTCGTCGTACATCCCGACAAGGACAGAGCCTGCTCCTCAAGTATGGCTGCAAGCTGTTCCCGTTCGACCACGTCAAAGCGGCGGGTCTTAATCAGGGTATCCAGGATTGCTTCTGAAATCCCCGCCGCCGCAGACTCACTGACCCCCGATGCCTCTAAACCGATAAAGGCAAGCTTGATTTTATCGGCGCCCAGACAGGTAGAAGCGAGTAGTAAAGTAACCAACAGGGCTAGTATCCTGCGCATACACCCTCCATCCATGAATTAAATATATAAAGCGTAATCATAGTAATAAAGAAACTAGTTTGTGTCAACTCCATTCCAAGGAGTCCGGGCGTCGTCGCGGAAGGCGATTTTACCCAGGTCCATCCGGCTGCGATCGAGCGGTTCCCAACCTTCTTTAGGCCAGCCGAGGGCGATGATGGCCAGGAGCTTCCAGGATTTCGGCGCCCGGATCAGCCTGCGCAGCGGCTTGTCCCTGAACCAGCCGAGCCAGCACGAGCCCAGGCCCAGCTCGGTGGCCTTGAGGACGAGGTGCTCGCCCGACGAGCCGCAGTCCATCAAATGATACGGGATGTCCTTGATGCCCTCGCCGAGGAGGGCCGTCCCAAGTTTTCGCACCGCCGCCAGGATGACGAGGACCGGGGCGTCGGCGGCCCACCGATTCGGCACGAGGCCGCCCAGGGCCTCGTCGCAGATGCTTCTACGCTTCTGTTCGTCCGTTACTACAACGAAACGCCAGGGCTGGGCGTTACAGGCGCTGGGTGCCAACCGCGCCGCCCGCAGGCACTCATCTATCAACCCCTCGGGCACCGGTCGGAGAGGGTCGAAGGAGCGGCAGGAGAAGCGATTCTGAAGAACCCTATCGAATTGCATATTAACCCTTCAATCTCGATTATTTCGTGAATATGTGATATTGTTATAGTATTACTTAAACAAATAATTGAGAAAGGAGATGATATGCCTAGCACAGGAGATATTTGTCAGACATCAGGGATTTACCGCTGCGCGAAATGTGGTAACGAGATAACTATGGTTGAAGGGAAACAGTTCCCCCCTTGCAGCAAATGCAATGGAACCAATTTCGTGTTGGTTAGAGCTACACGGTAGACTTAAAGTCTGACCTAGTTGTCAAAGAACTGCTTGAACCTCGTGGAGCCTCCAATGTGAGGTTCCAATTTTACATGCTCCACACGGTCAGCAGGGTGAAGAGGAAGAGGCCGAAGTAGACGATGCCGCCGAATAGCGCCACCCGGGGGTGCTTGCGGGCCAGGGTCAGGGCGTCGTAGAGCGGATTGAAGGCTGCGCCGAAGCGGTAGACCTCGAAGGCCGCCTTCTTCAGGTTTGCGTAAGCCGCCTTCGCCTTCTCGGTATCACCCTCATCCAGGGCCGTCTTCATCGCGGCCAGTGTCTCCTTGAGCTTCCCCTTCACGGTGGTTTTCTTCCGGGCCGGTCTGGCGTCGCGCTTCTGGGCCTCGTCGAGGTGGTTGCGCAGGTCCTCCAGGTAATCGCCCTTCAGGCGCGGGGTGAGCAGCTCGTCGGTTAGCACCCGCGCCTGCACGTCCTCCAAGAGATCGGCCACCGTCAGGCGCGTCAGCGGGACCTTGTACTCCCGCCGGCAGGAATCTATCAGCTCTTCGATTACCTCGTACCCCAAAGCCGCACCGGCGATGAGCATCTCCGCCACCAGCCGGGCAGCGTGTCTGCGGGCCTCGTCCTCGGCGAGTTCGTTTCTCAGTTTTACCAGTTTTCCGAGGATGAACCAGGACAACAGGCAGAAGACGAGAATGACCCCGATGGTCACCACCAGGCGCATGAACGGGTCCAGTGTCGGGCCTCCAACGTCGGGTGTCTGCGCCGCCGCCATCCCGGCCGCCAGGATTATCGAATAAAACAACTTACGCACCTCGCACCTCCACGGATAGGGTGGAAGAGCCGCTTTGTTCCTTCATCTGGAGCTTGTCCCCGTAGATGCGCCGGGCGATGGCCTCAATGGCCCAAACCTTTACGACGTTAATCATTAGGTTCGCAACTCAGTCCGGGTCCATGCAGCCGATGAATTTCTCGATCATCCGCCTGGTCTCGACCACCTCGTGTGATACCGTTTTCCAAACAAGCTCTGCGTCTA
>DAOVLG010000241.1 GCA_030631385.1 Candidatus Coatesiibacteriota bacterium
GGCCCTCGAGGACGACCACGGCGGCGGCGGTGTGCTTGGTATGCGTCAGGGTGAGGTGGATCCGGGTGACCCCCAGGGTGCGAGCCAGCTCGGTGGCCCTCCCGCTGAAGACTAAAGAGACCGCGCCCGAGGTGTCCCGCACCACCTCGACCATCCTCCAGGTGAGCCCCCGGGACAGCCCCGCTCCCAGGGCCTTGAAGGCCGCCTCCTTGGCGGCGAAGCGCGCGGCGAAGTGCTCCCAGTACCGGGCCTGGGAATGACAGTACCTCACCTCGGCCGGGGTGAAAACCTCCTCGGTGAACTCGATGCCCCCCTCGCGGTGCCCGCGGCGGAAGCGCTCCACCTCGACCAGATCTAAGCCGATGCCCTTGATCAACTTTTTCGGGGTTAAAGTAAGTCGGATGACTATCTTACCGGCTGCCGGCCTCCGTGTCCAGTTCCATCCGGCCCGACCGGAACCGGTGTGTCGTAGAGTAAAAAAGGCGGCCGAAGCCGCCCCGTTGATATGTCGCCGTCAATCCTCCTGGAGCTCCGGCGACACCGGCAGCCCCTCGCGGATGTAGTCCTCGACCTCGGCCTCGTAGTCCATCATGTAGGAGTAGTCCTTGCCGGTGAACTTACTGATGACCAGGATCGCCACCCGGCGCACCTCGAGGTCCGGGCTCTCCAGGTAATCGTCCAGGTAGTTGACCCCGTACTGACCGCCGGCGGAGAAGATGGCCGGGGCGTATGAGATTGCCGCAGGCCGGCGCTCGCGGATGGCGGAGACGAGAAGCGGGTAGACCTCCTCCCCGGCGCTCTCCAGGCCCAGGACGGCGACCATCGAGGGTCGGCCTTCCAGGGAGAGGGCGCGGACGAGACCGGTGGGGTGGACCTCACCCTCCAGGTCGTAGAGGACACAGGCGGCCGGCGGGGCCAGCTCACCGGAGTCCCCGGCGTAGGTTCGCAGCGCGGGACGGACCGCGTCCATGCCCAGGTAGATGGCGACCAGCAGCCGCTCCCGGATGTCGTCGTCCACCACCGGGTAGCGCTCCAGGAGATGGACGAGGTTCTCCGGCAGGCCCTCGGCCAGCGCCAGGACGGGGAGGCCGTTCCCGGGAACCCGGAGGAGGGCGTCCACCCCAATATCCAGTTCGGCGAAGCGGCTGAGACGGTCCAACCGCTCGCCGGCCGACAGGGAGGCATCGTCGGTGATGCGCTCCAGGCCCTCGACCAGTTCGGTCACGCCGAGTTCCTCAACCTGCGCCGCCCAGCCGGGCGAATCGGGCGCCAGGGCCAGTTCCTCCACGGTGACGGCTCCGGCAGCCACGGGGAGAAGGGAGAAGATTACGGGCAGGTGTTTCACGTCAATCCTTTACGTTCCAGAGGGTGACCTTCCATACGCCGTTGATGCGTATCACGAGGACCGGGACCGTCCCATCATAACAGCAGGTTACAGCACCTTTCAGGTGAACCCCAGAGCCTCGCGCTCACCTTTGGGTTGGGGCTGATCGCCTGTCAGGTTCTTGCGCATCTCAGGGACAACGTAAAGCTCCCGGGTGAAGTAGAAGCCGTCTACATATTCCCAGCGACGAAATCCAAACACACGATCTTCTGAATCGAGCGCCACCAAGTAACCGGTATTTTCGCCGACCATATAACCCTTTACTTGCGATAAGGCTGCGGTCGGCGCAGGGGTTGCCCTCCCCCCCAACATCCGGCTGTGCTCATCTTAAAAAATCAGCAACAAGTTTGGATAAAATTTTTACATCTGCTTTAAATGCCTCTCTGACCCTGATTCCCATCAACCACCTCGACAGATCAGCAAGATAACCGCCGGTAAGGTTCCGCATACCCTTCTGTCTACAGCGGCCGGGGCATCTCGTCCCACCTCCCCCCTTGTGGTGAAAAACAGACGGAGGTTTATGGCGTCCGGCAGGTGCTCTATCTCATCGTCGGGGCGATCAAGCTTTGCCGGCTTCTTTATGAAGATGCTGTAACGTACGCTATCTCCTGAAACCGCTCTGTATGCAGAAGTCGCAGCAATCTTCGTTCCAGGTCCTACTCGTCGGCGGGGTAGTTATCGAACCAGTAGCCCACCTTCCAGCCTTCCCCCGCCGGGACCATGATGTAGATCCGTTCGACACCCTCCTCGATCTCGCCCTCATCGTTTTCGAGGTAGAGGATGACCTTCAGGTGCGGCCATTCGTAAGCCTCGGGTACGCCGAATTCGGCGTAGACCTCCTCGGATTCTGGAACGGGGCGCTCGTCCACCGGCATGGTGAAGAAGAAACTCTCCAGCTCCTCCGGGGTGGCGTCCTCCATGAAGTCCTTCAGATCGCGGAGGTTGTCCCGGGCCGTATCCAGGAATTCCGTTCCCTCCCAGACGGCGGGGTCGTAGAGATCGAGAACGACTTCGAAATCCTGCGTTTTCAGGGCCTGGAGGAAATGCCAGAGGGTGTTCTCCGGCGAAGGGTCTTCCGCCAGGGGGAGCGGGACGATGGATGTCGCGCCGCAGACGGCGGCCGTTAAAAGGAAGATTGCCACGATTATTCTCTGCATCGGGGCACAACCTTTGGGCGAGGGTCAATGTGTTACAGCTCGAAGAGAACGATGGCGAGTCCGGTCTCCAGAACCTCATCCCCGGCGAGGGGCAGGCTCACGTGGAGGGAGAGTTCCAGGTCCTCCGCCCGGAAATGGAAGCCGGGGATGAGGGAGAAGTCGTTGAGGGGCGAAAGGTTGTACTGGCCCTCGACGGAGAGTGAGAGCCAATCGGTGGCGGCCCAGATGAACCCCAGTCCGCCCTGGAAGCCTCCCTCCGCGGTGAAGTCGTACCCCAGGTTAAAAAGGAGGCCGCCCTTGAGGAAATCGTACTGGAGAGCCAGTCCCGCCGCCGGGGCCGCACGGCCGTCGGGGGTCTGCCAGCCCAGGTCCACCGGCGGGCGGTAGAGACCGACCACTTCCTCTTCCGGGTGGGTTTGACCGGTAGGCAGGGCGACCCGGGTGTAGAGGGCGTAGGTGAAATCGCTTGTCTGCGGAGGCGAAAGCTTGCCCGCCAGCATCAGATCGCCCATCCCGGCGAAGGTTTCGCCGTCGGAGAATATCTGGTTCACGTAGGGCGCCTTGAGGGCGAACTCACCCCAGCCGCCGAGGCCGAGGGAGAGGGCAATCCAGGGTTGGGCCGCCCGCTCCAGGGGATTTTGGCCCGGTTGGTGGGTTCCGAGGAGCCAGTCGTAGTAGTCCGCCCCGAGGGCGAGGCGGAGGCTCCAGGGGTCCAGGCTTTGCGCCGAAACGAGAGCGTTGAGACCGGTGCCGCCCGTGGGGCCGACCAGACCCACCGGCAGGTCCGGGACGCGGAAGACGAGCCGGTATTCCTTGGAGTTGCCCGCCTCGTCACAGACAACGAGAGTCAGGGAGCCGCCGTAGGCGCCGGTGGGCACGGTTACCTCGAAGGCGCCGTCGCCGGAGAGGGGAACGGGGCCGGTGCCGACGACCAGATTGATCGCGTCAACGGTTTCACCCCAAACGGTGAGGGTGCGTCCGCCGCCGCCCAGCCTCCAACCCCGGAGCTCCAGCTCGGGCGGCGTGTCGTCAATGATCACGCTGAAGGTGCGGACCGGCCCGAAGGGTCCGCGCAGACCGTTGTCGTCCACGGCGGCCACGCGCCAGTAGTATTCTCCAGGAGCCAGCTCCATGCGGAGACCGTCGCCGACGGTGAGTTCGCGTTCATCGTAGAGGCGGGTGCAGGCCGGATCAGCGGCGAGCTGGAACGATGCGCGGGTCGCGTCCGCGGGAGCCTCCCAGTCGAAGCGCACGCCCCGCTTGGCGCCGGCGGAGAAGACCAGGACCGCGCCGTCGTCGGGTTGGACGGGACGAGGCTCGCCGGGGAGACCCACCCGGGTGACGCCGTACTCACGGATGACCGCGCCCTCGCCGGGGCCCAGCTCGAAACGCTCCGTCGTGGCATCCTCCATAAGCCGCGGCTCGACCAGGACCCGCCCGCGATAGACGGCGATCTGGGTGACCCCAGGCTCGGGGACCGAGAGCTCGAAATCGGTCCCGCGGACGATGGCCACCGCCGTGGGCCCGCTGATACGGAACTCGTCCCCGTCGCC
>DAOVLG010000425.1 GCA_030631385.1 Candidatus Coatesiibacteriota bacterium
CACCAGGTCCTGCGCATCGATCCGGCAAGCAGGAAGGCCAAGAAATACCTGGAGCTCATCGAAGCCGCCCAGGCCACGAGGCCCCGGGAGTCGGACCCCATCACCGCCAACGAATTCTACCTGAAGGGCGTCCAGGCCTATACCCGCAAGGACTACGAACTGGCGATCTACTACTGGGAGCAGTGCCTTTTTTACCAGCCCGACCACCTCAAGGCGGGACCGAACATCGAGCGGGCCCGGCAGCTCATCGCAGCCCTGCACGACTAAACATACCCGGCCGTCAAAGGGTAAAGGAGGCGGGTCGGTTGAGTGGTAAGACCACCCCAAGCCTGGCGACCCAGCTTTTATTCCGCTCGAACAACCGTCTCTGCGGATTACCTTACCGAGGCCTTTGAATAATACAATCTTCGGTTCCGGAACACACCTGCCCATTTAATGAGACAAGGGTTATTAACCCCTTGCCCTGATATAAGGATAAAAGAGAGTACCTTGAAGCTTCAAACGGTGCTTCTCTCAGCGGTTTCCTTTTATAACGCGCGATACGCGACGCTCTCGAGGCGGTGGCACAGGTTTTTGCAGAATGGGGCTTTAGATATTGTTTTCAGGGCCCAGGAGCGCAAAAACTGTGCCACCGCCGGCGCGAAATAAACTCGTTATTCAAAGGTCTCGACAATAATTGTTGAAGGCAACCGATGCGAATCTCGATCAGCATCAAGCTGGCCCTGGCGATCCTGGTACTGATGGCCGCCCTGACGTTGGTGCTCACCTGGCAGCTCGAGGCCGAGGCCCGGCAGCGAGCCATCAGCCAGATCCGACTCCGGGGCGAGGGCGTGGCGCGGATGCTGGCCATCAACTCCGCCGACGAGCTGGGGCGCTTCGACGACCTCCGCCTGGCCCAGTTCGTCGTTGACGCCGCCACCCTGCCGGACGTGCTCTACGCCCTGGTGGTGGATGCCGAGGGGACCGTCATCGCCCACTCCGAGTTCGAGGAGGGAGGGATCGGGAAAACCTTCGATCCGCCCTGGGAGAACTACGAGCTGGTTAAGGAAGCGATGGTGGACCGTTCCTTCACCTACAAGGGGCAATCAACCCGGGACATCGGCGCCCCGATCATCATCGCCGATCTGGAGACCAGCCGCTGGATCGGCGAGGTTCACGTGGGTATCTCCGAGGCCCCGGTGGCCAAGGCGGTGCGCGAGCTCCGGCAGTCGGTGTACCTCATCGCCGGAATCGCCCTCGGCGCCGCCGTAATCCTCGCCATCCTCTATGGGGTCGTCCTCACCCATCCCCTGCGCAGGATCGCGGCCGGTGTGAACCGGATCGGCAGGGGAGACCTGGGCTATCGGATCAACGTCAGGCGCAAGGACGAGATCGGCGACCTGGGGCGGGTGGTCAATGAAATGGCCGAGAGGCTCCAACACAGCCGCTACTACATCCGCAACGCCTTCCGTGTGTACGTCAGCCGCCATGTGGCGGACCAGATCATCGGCGATCCGGAACGCCACCTCCAGCAGACCAAGGGTCAGCGCCGCGAGGTCACCGTCATGTTCGCCGACATCCGCGGCTTCACCCCCCTAGCCGAAAGGCTGCCCCCGGAGGAGGTAGTATCCATCCTCAACGCCTATCTGAGCTTCTTGAGCGAGCCGGTCTTCGCCTATGACGGCACCCTGGACAAGTTCATGGGCGACTGCGCGATGTGCGTCTTCGGCGCTCCGCTGGACCAGGACCACCACGCCGTCCGCGGGGTTCTCGCCGCCCTGGAGATGCAGACCGGCATCTCGGGCCTGAATCGGGAACGGGCGGCCGCGGGGCTGCAAACCGTGCGGATCGGTATCGGAGTCACAACCGGCTACGCCATTGTCGGCAGCATCGGCTCCGAGGAGCGCCTGGACTACACCGCCATCGGGGATACGGTAAACCTGGCCAGCCGGTTGGAGGGAGTCGCCGGTGAGGGTCAGATCATCATCAACGATGGGGTTTACCGTTACGTCCAGAACTACGTGATAGCCGAGAAGCTCAAGCCCATGAGGGTCAGGGGCAAGTCCGAGACGGTCCAGGCCTGGAACGTCACCGGCCTGAAACCGGG
>DAOVLG010000214.1 GCA_030631385.1 Candidatus Coatesiibacteriota bacterium
ACAAATAGCATCATGTTATCTAATCGGACCGATTGGGAGCGTATTCCGAAGGTATTTCTGCCCCATGGATGTAGGGCGGGGATTGAATCCCCGCCGAAAAAGGTATAAAAACCGCAAAGCGGCGGCGGGGTTAGGAAACCCCGCCCTACGAAAGGGCTAAAGACTCATACCTTATCGGTCCGTTTACTGACGGTGATCCCCTAATAAAAAACACGAGGATATTCCCGTATGATAACCGCCGAGCTTAAGCGAGCCGCCGACATCGCCGTGATCAGGTGCATGGGGGTGAAGTCCGGTGAGTCGGTGCTGATCATCGTGGACACCCCCCAGCGTGAGTTCGGCCCACTCTTGGCCGCGCCCTGCCTCGCGGTCGGGGCCGAACCCCTGATCGTGGAGATGACGCCTCGGGAAAACCACGGTGTGGAGCCGCCGGACGTTGTAAAGCGGGCAATGCTGGGGGCGGACGTGATCCTCATGCCGACGACCAAGAGCCTCAGCCACACGTCGGCGCGCCTGGCCGCCACGGAGCGGGGGAAGAGGATCGCCAGCATGCCGATGATCACCCCCTCGGTCATGGAACGCACCCTCTGTGCCGACTACGAGGAGATCGAGAGGCGCAACGATCGGCTGCTCGAGTTGCTCGCGGGACACGGTAAGGTCAGGGTCAGCTCCCCGTCGGGAACCGATCTCAGCTTTTCTGTCGAGGGACGACCCTTTCACGCCGACGGTGGGATCAACCACCGCCCCGGTGATTTCGCCAACCTTCCCGCCGGTGAGGTTTACGTGGCCCCCGTTGAGGGAACGGCCGAGGGACGGTTGGTGGTGGACGGGTCTATGGCCGGCGTGGGGCTCCTCGAAGACCCGATCGAGCTGGTGATCGAGGGCGGGTTTGCCGTGAAGATTCTGGGGGGCGAAAAGGCCGAGGAGTTGGAGAGGCTCATCACGCCCTACGGCAGGGACGCGTGGAACATCGCCGAGCTGGGAATCGGCACGAACGAGATGGCGATAATAACCGGAAACATCCTGGAGGACGAGAAGGTGCTGGGTACCTGCCACGTGGCGATAGGCGATAACTCGACCTTCGGCGGAAGGGTGGCCGTGGCCAGCCATCTGGACGGCATCCTGCGCGAGCCCACCCTGGAGGTGGACGGCGGGATCGTTATGGAGAGGGGCGAGCCGGTGGGTTGGTAGTCACGCGGATTCGAGACACTAAAAAGCGACGGACGATTATCCGCCGCCTTTCCGTACACCTGGGGCCTTAGAACTGCGCCTTGATGGCCCCCCAGCTCATTTCGTGCACCGCATTGGGAATTTCTTTCCACTGGCCGCCGAGGACCAGAGTAGACGGAGTGTCGGGAAAACCGGGAGGATCGGCGAAGATCTTGGTGTAATACTCGTCGTCGTATTTGAAGATCCGATTGTAAATCTCGGGGTTAACCGGTCCCTCCCAAGGGGTTCCATCCCATAGTTCGTAGTTTCGATACCACCACTGAGGATTTATGATATTTTCCGCAATCGGGTGGCTGGGATCCGTAGCCGGGAGAAGGAATTCTGTGTACAAATCCCTTTTCATCCAAATTCGATTCTTGGGGAGGAAATCGAGCTGGCCTCCAGCTGGATCGGGAATGGGATCCCAGGTTCCAGCAATGATGATTTTGCCGCCAAGTGAGACGTAGGCCGAGTATTCGGCTCGAGAATGGAGTACGTTGAAATTCCAGCGATCGCCAATCATTACGATGTCGTAGAGAATCTCACCGTCACCGATCAACGGGTCGCTATTTGAGATCTGCTCGAGGGTGAAGTTACAACCCTCGTTGTTGAGGTTTGACTCTAAGAATTGCATGTAATTTTGATCCCAGTCGGGCATGGCGTCATATCCTGTTTGCAGCCCGCTCCACTTTCCGAAGTCGCCAATACAGCCGATCGGCTCGTCACTCCAATCTCTGTCAAGTAGGTAAGTCATGCAGTTGTAGACAAGTTTCAAGCCCTGGTCGTTTGCGTAGTAGTCGTAACCGTTGGTATCAACATGGTTGGTATGAGCTCCGGCCAGGAACATAAGAGCCCCAGTAACAATGACTTCTGGAACGTAGATCCAGTCTGTACGATGTGGGATTTGTTGTGCAAGCGGGTTCTGGGTGTCCGTGTAAACGCTTAGGTTAGCCAAAACGGGAAGAACGGCCAACAGAACCAGAAACACTGGAAGGCGTTTGTTCATCTTAACCCCCATCTTCCGGCACCCACGCGAATAAGATTACCTCGACTCGGATGCGCATCAATCCGGAGCATTGGCTAATCTACTATCGTGGGTGGGGTAACGTTAATCCTCTTCTATTATAGCCTGAATTAGCAACCCGTTCAACGGATAAATGCTCGATTGGATAGATGCCGAATTACCCGGTAGGCTAATCGTAGTTTAAAGTTTATTCTTTTCTCTATTTTACACTCTATTAATAACTCAAAAAGACAGCCCCGTCAATACCTGCCGTAGTATTTGCGCAGGATTACCCCGCTTGCTTTTTTTGGGTGGCGGCCTTAGAATAGCGATGGACAAAAGCGAAGGGGGCGTTTTGAAGGAACAGTTGCGTTTGGTGGCTAAATTGCAGGAGGTTGACCAACTGTTGCACCGTCTGGGTCACGCCCTGGAGGACCTGCGCGGGGAGGGGCTTTCCGATGAAGAGGTACACGCCATCAGCCTGGAGCTGGAGCATATCTCCACCGGTAAGGACGGGATGAAGGAGAGGATCAAGCGTGATCTCCTGGTCCACTACCAGCGCTTCTACGAGCGGCACAACCACCACGCCGTGGCCAAGATGACCGGCGGGGTGTGCCAGTCCTGCCATGTCACCGTTCCCAGCGCGAAGGCGCTCTTCATCCGCCGGGGAGAGACGATCGAGTACTGCGAGAACTGCGGCGCCATCTTGATTTACTCAGAAGATGAGGCTTGAGAATCCGTTCGGCGGACGGGGATAATTACAAAACCTGACTTGACAACGGCCTACCCATCGCCTATATTACGTCTTTTGTTAGGATCCGCCCTCCCCGGTAGGCGGAAGGTGTTTATGGTTATGGCTGATGTCTCATCACAGGTGAGCCGTTCCTGTCGGCGGGGCGCCTCATGGTTTGCCGCAGGGCCGTGCTCTTCGGCCCCTCGCGCTCTTACCCTTTCGCTCACGCGCTAGCGGGAAACGATTTGACATCGCCACCCGCGCCTACCGGTCGCGGGTTTTTTTAGGAGCTTGACAATGCCGGAGCCTTACAAACCGTTGGATGTGGAATCGAAATGGTTGGAAAAATGGGAAAAAAAACATTTTTCCCGATTCGCGCAACCGGACCGCCCCCTGACGGGCGAAAGGCCCAAGTACTACGTCCTCGACATGTTTCCCTATCCGTCGGGGATGCTCCACATGGGCCACGCCCGGAACTACGCCATCGGTGACGTCATCGCCCGGTATCGGCACCGTCGGGGTTACGAGGTGCTGCACCCGATGGGCTGGGATTCCTTCGGCCTTCCCGCGGAGAACGCCGCCATCCAGCACGGCGTCCATCCCGATGACTGGACCCAGCTCAACATCACCACCTTCAAGGCGGCCATGACGTCCCTCGGCATCCCCTACAACTGGAACAGGGAGGTGGATACCTCCAAACCCGACTACTATCGCTGGACCCAGTGGATTTTCTTAAAATTCTTCGAGATGGGGCTGGTGGAGAGGAAGGAAAGCCTTGCCAACTGGTGCCCGAGCTGCCAGACGGTGCTGGCCAACGAGCAGGTCGTGGGCGGCCTCTGTGAACGTTGTGGGAAGGGGGTGACGCAGAAGGTCCTGAAGCAGTGGTTCTTTAAGATCACCCGCTACGCCCAGGAGCTCTTGGATGACCTGGACACCCTCGACGAGTGGCCCGCCGAGGTCCGCACGATGCAGCGGAACTGGATCGGCCGCTCCGTCGGCGTCGAGTTCGACCTGCCCGTCGAGGATTTTCACGAGGTATTCCGGGTCTTCACCACACGGGTGGACACGGTCTACGGGATGACATACGTGGTTTTGGCCCCGGATCATCCGCTGGTCCAGCATCTGGTCGCCGGCACGGAGTACGAGAGCGAGGTCGGTTCCTTCGTGGACCGGGTACTGACCCAGGACCGCTTCCTGCGAGCCTCCGACGAGACCGAGAAGGAGGGCGTTTTCACCGGCCGCTACGCGATCAACCCGGTCAACGGCAAGCGGGTGCCGATCTGGGTGGCCGACTACGTGCTGATGGAGTACGGCACCGGGATCGTCATGGCCGTGCCCGCCCACGACACCCGCGACTTCGCCTTCGCCCGGAAGTACGGCCTGGAGATCGTCCCCGTTATCATGCCGCCCGGCGAAAGCCTTACCGCTGAGACAATGACCGACGCCTACGTCGAACCGGGAAT
>DAOVLG010000305.1 GCA_030631385.1 Candidatus Coatesiibacteriota bacterium
CGCGGGCGGGTCTAAAGACCCGCCCCTACATCATCGCAATCGGCAAGGCCCGGGCCGACGCGGCGCCCCACCAAACCTCATACACCCCCGCCGACGGCGTACATATCGCTTTTAGGGAGGAAGAAGCGGGCGGGATCGAGATTACGCCCGCCTTTGAGCACCTCGTAGTGGAGCTTGGGTCCCAGGGCCCGGCCCGTGGTGCCCACAGTGGCGATCACGTCGCCACGCCGAACCACGTCGCCGGGATGGACGTATACCCGCCCCAGGTGCGCGTATATCGTCTCGAAGTAACCCCCATGGTCGAGTACCAGTTTTAGACCGAAGTTACCCTCGTGATCGGCGAAAGCGACCGTTCCGTCGGCCGGTGCGAGGATCGGCGTCCCCGGCGGAGCGGTGAAGTCAATCCCCCGGTGGAAGTAGTTCCGGCCGGTGAACTCGCTCATCCGGTTGCCGAAGCCGGCGGTAACCCAGCAGTGCTCGCCATCCACGGGTTGGATACTGGGGGTGAAGCGTTGTCGGGCAGCATCGGCGTCCAGCCTCTTCTCGAGGTCGGCGAGGATCGCCGAAAGGTCCTTGGACCGCTCAACGAGCCGCATGATGGCCGCCTTCCCCGACTCGGCGCCCTCCAGGATCGCCTCGAGGGGTAGAGCGGAGGTGAACACGCCGGCGTGGGCCTCCAGGACGTCGGGTTGCTCCAGGGATAGCGTCGGGTGAAGCTCGGCTAGAACCTCCTTCAGCTGCTCGAGTTGGGCCAGGGAGTGCTGGAGGTCGTCAATCTGTTCGTCGAAGTAGTCGAGCTGCTTCTCCTGGGTCACCGTCCGCTCGCGGAGTTCCGCCAGCCGGTTCTCGTCCACCACCTTCTGGGCGTAGTTCACCCCCAGGATGACCAATCCGGTGATGATCCCGATCACGAGGAGGGTTCCCACCGTGACGAGCCAGTAGGGCAGGCGGATGTCCCGCATCTTCCCGTGGCTGTGGGGGACGATCTTGAGCGAGATGCCCCGGTGGAGGAAGGTGTAGAGAAGGCCCATGGATCAGTTCCGGCTTCGGCTGACGACCAGGGTATCGGCCCGGAGTGTAACGCGGATGTGGCTGAGCCTGCCTGTCGCAGATTCGATGACCTTGGTGGCCGTGGGTATGAGAACCAGGCGCTGGAAGGTGTTTTTCAGATAACTCGCCCCGAAGGTGGTTGAGTACCCTTCTCTGGCGATGTAACGTAGGGCGCGGTCGGTTATGTCGAGATGGATCCGCTGGCCTCGCAGCAGCTTCTGCGCCTGCGGCAGGAGCTTCTCCTTGAGAATGTTGAAGCAGTCGTCCTCGGTGAGCCGGCGGAAGAACACGATCTCGTCAATATGGTTGAGGAAATCGGCCCCAAGAACCTTCTCCAGTTCGATGCGCACCTTGGTGGGATCAGTGAGGAAGTCACCCGTTTTGGCGTAACCCAGGGCCGCATCCTTTTCCACGAAGGGCCCCCGGAGTGCGGTCATGATGATCGTGGTGTTGGAGAAGTGAACCCGGTTGCCGGAGTTGTCTACGTTCCACCCCTGGGAGATGATTTTTCGGATCCACTCACGGGTCTCGGGATGAGCCTGGTCAATGTTGTCGAGCATCACCACCCCGTTGGGTTGATGACGGATGAAGTTGACCAGCGTGGGGCCTTCGTTGCCTGCGATTTGGAGTAGTTCGTGCTCACGGTCGAGCTGGCCCAGGCGGAAGTCGATCAGGGCCTTCTCGTCGCCGAAGAAGAATTGGGAGATGGACTTCGCAATCTTCGTCTTTCCGCTGCCGGCCGGTCCGATGAAGAGGAAGACGCCGTCCGGTCTCGAGGCGTGGAGGTCGAACTTGCTCTTGGCGTAGCGGATGACACCGGAGATCCTGCGGACGGCTTCCTTCTGTCCGATTACCCGCTCGTGCAGGAACTCCTCCAGCCGGCGGAATTTCTCCCGGAAATCGGCGGTGATGCCCGGCGAGTGGATGCCGGTCATCTCGGCGATGGTTTCCTCGACTTGGGCCAGACGCACCTGGGGTTTATGCTCGGCGCTCCCCCGGGCGAGGTAGGTCCTGGCGCAGGCATGATCCAGGACGTCAACAACGGCATCGGGGAATCGGCGCTGGCGCAGGTACGTGCCGGCGAGTCTGATGCTGCCCTCCAGGGCCGCCCGGGTGATCTTCACCCCGTGGTGGGCCTCGAGCTCGACGGCGGTGTTCTCCATCATCAAGAGCACCGTCTGTTCGTCCGGTTCGGTGATGCGCACCAGGGTGAACCGGCGCCCCAGGGCCGGATCACTCTCCACGTAGTTGTAGTACTGCACCGTCTGGGTGGCGGCGATTACGGTGAGCTCGGGGTGAACGAGGAGTGATTTGACCACGTTGGCCAACGCCGCGTTGAAGTTGCCGCTCTCGTCGGTCACGTACCGGTGGATGTCGTCCAGGAAGAGGAGGGTATTGCCGTCGGCGGTCTGATTCTCCAGTTCCTTGATCCTGGCGGCGAAGGAAGGCAGGTCGGTGATCCCGGCGAACATGCGGTCCGGATGGATGTGCACCAGCCGCAACCCCCTCAACCGTTCGGGTACCTCGCCGGCGGCCAGACGCAGGGCGAGCTGCTCGATGATGGTGCTTTTACCGACCCCCGGGGGTCCGATGAGTAGGGGACCGCGCTTCTCCTTGTGGAGCAGGATCTCGATCAGGTGATCCACGTCCCTATCACGGCCGACCCGCGGGGCGATCCTTCCCTCGACGGCCATCTCGGTCCAGTCCTCCCCGATGGTTGTCAGGATTGACTCTTGTTGGGCTCGCCAGACCTCGGGTTTGAGCATCAGGGTGTCGGCAAAGCTGTCGGGTTCGATTCCGGTCCCAGTCAGGAATTCCCTCACCGTCTCGCCGCCGCGACGCGCGATGGACACCGCCAGGTGATAGCTCTCCACCGTATCGGACTCTTGGAGCACCGCCAGCTCGATCGCGCCTCGTACCACGTTCTGGGTCTCCTCGGAGAGGGGAACATCTCCCGTACGCGGGGTGTCGGGGGCGTCGGAGATCAGCAGCTCATCGGCCTTCTGGAGCATCTGCTCCACG
>DAOVLG010000184.1 GCA_030631385.1 Candidatus Coatesiibacteriota bacterium
ATCGGCGCCCCCGACGTGGGCACCGGCGCTCTGGACCTGACCTACATCGCCACCGAGACCGACTACGTGGCCGGCGTCACCCTCTTCGAGGGCTCCTACGACCCGAGCCTGGTCACGGCGAGCGGGGTGATGATGGGTATCGGGGTCTGTTTGGAACAGACCGGGCAGGGAAGGGACCTGGCCGGGAAGAAGGTGGCGCTCCAGGGTGTGGGCGCCGTGGGTTCCATCCTCGCCTCCAAATGCCTCGAGGCCGGGGCCCAGGTCTACGTCCATGACCACGACGAGAGGCGTCTGGAGAGGGTTCTCAAGCGGATGCCCTCCCTGGTTCCCCGGGACCACTGGGAGCTTTTGGAGGAGTCGGTGGACGTGTTTTGCCCCTGCGGCAGGGGCGGCATCGTCGGGCAGGAGACCCTGGAGGCCCTGGCCGGTAAGATCGTCTGCGGCGCGGCGAACTCCCAACTGGACCCCGACTGGAGCGACTACTCCCAGCTTGCCGGGCGGGGGATCACCTACGCCCCGGATTTCGTGGTCAACTCGGGCGGGCTGATCAGCGTGGTCGGGGAGCTGGAGAGCCACCCGGACCAGTGGGTCTTCGCCAAGGTGCGACAGATACCGGACCGTCTCCGGGAGATTTTCGCCCTGGCCGAGGAACAGGGCGTGTCCACCGTGGAGGCCGCGATGTGTCTGGCCGAGCGGAGGATCAATGCCATCGCCTCTCTGGCGCACAGCTACGTGCCCCGGAAGGAAGGGGGTTAGAGGGAACGTCCATGACTTCAAGCGACTTCACCGGCCTCATCAACAGGGTGAGGCGTGCGCCCTCGCGGCGGGTCGCCCTCGCCGGCGCCGAGGACCCCAAGGCCCTCCAGGCGGCGGATAGGGTGCACCGGGAGGGCATCGCCGAGGTGATCCTCGTGGGGGACCCGCCCGCCATCGAGAGATGCGCCGCCGACCTGGGTTTGGATCTCGCTCCCTTCGAGGTCGTCCAGAGCGCCGATGCCGCAAACACCGCCGCCTCCCTGGTCGGAGACGGCAGGGCCGACGTCCTGATGAAGGGTTCGGTGCCCACCAAGAACTACCTGCGGGCCGTCTTGAACGGGGACAACGGGTTGCGGACGGGGCGTCTTCTGTCCCACGTGATGATCGCCGCCCTCCCGGCCTACCACAAGTTCCTCCTCCTAACCGACGCCGCGCTGAACATCGCCCCGAACCTCACCGAGAAGGCCGACATCGTCCGTAACGCCGTCGGCGTGGCCCAAGGGCTGGGGATTGAGCGGCCCAAGGTGGCGGTTCTTGCGGCGGTGGAGAAGGTGAATCTGCCCGATATGCCGGCCACCGGGGACGCCGCGGCGCTGTCGGTAATGGCCCGGCGGGGGCAGCTCGGGAGCTGCGTCGTGGACGGACCCCTGGCCTTCGACAACGCGATCTCGGAGGAGTCGGCGAGGATAAAGGGCATCGAGAGCGAGGTGGCCGGGGATGCCGACATCCTGCTCTGCCCCGATATCGAGGCGGCTAACGTCCTGTATAAGTGTTTCATCTACTTCGCCGGGGCCAAGGCCGGCGCGCTGATCGTGGGCGCCGCGGCACCGGTGGTCCTCCCCAGCCGGGCCGATGACACCGAGACCAAATACCTCTCGATCGTCACGGCCATGGCGGTAGCCGGCGGGCAGGGTGGCCGAGAATAATAAGGTCGGGTTGGTCCGCCAGTGGCCGGGGTATCTCGGTTGGGGAGCCCTGGCGGCGCTGGCCGCCGTTCTTCTCCAGCTCGGCGCTGATCTCGCCACGGGCGTCGAGCCCGGCGGCTTTCTCCATCAAACAGGCGACTGGCTGAGCAAACTCGCCTTCTTCGCCCTCGCCCAGGCCCTCTTCCCCACCCTCATCATCCGCTTCAAGCGCATCCCCACCGCCCTCGGCGTGAGTCTGGCCCTCGGGGGATTCGCCGGATACATCGTGCGTCTGTTCTTCTCACTGATCACCGACCCCGTGCCCTTCAGCGGACAGCAGGTCTTCACCATCCTCTTCCTGGGGATATTTGTGGGCCTGGTGACGGGTGGCGGTTGGAACATCGCCAAGGGGAGGGTGCTTTTATTTTGGGTCGGTTTCCTCGTGGCCTGCGCCTCGATCACCGCCTTCTACCACTACACCTCGCCGGCCGAGATCCGGGAGAGTAGGGACGTCTGGGATCGGGGGTTTGCCCTGGTGGCAACCTACCTGCCCGTTATTTTCGTTGTTTGGTGGCGCCACCGCCCTCGGGGCGGGGAGTCGGGTGATGGGGGAGGGTCTTCGGGGTCACGGAACTAACCCCTTTTCTACCGATGGAAACCCGAGCCGAACAGCGGTTGGTGCCCAGGGCGCTGTTCTGGGGGGCGCCGGCGGCTTTGGTGCCCACCCTTTTCGCCCTGGTCGCGGCCCGCTCACCCTTCGGCTTGCTCTCGGCGGTTTGGCTCGGCCACTTCCTGCGCTACACCCTGGCCCTGGTGGTTTTCTCCCTCATGCACCGGGGCTCGGGACGCCGTCCGCGTGGTTACCTGGGCGGAACGGCGGTCGGGGTACTAGGCGCCGGATTCATCATGGTCCTGTTGGCACTCCTCTTCCCCGGCTGGCTGTCCCGGTGGACCTCGCTGAGCCGGGTGCTCTTCGAGGGTGCCGAAGCGGCGGTCGTGGGCTGGTGTCTGGCGGCCGCCGCCACCGCCTGGGGAAAAAGCGCCTGGTCGCCAATCCTGGGGCTGTTTCTGGGGGCCACGGTCGCCGGTATCTCGTCGGCCTGGCTTCCCATGCCCGACGGGATCTGGATGGCCGCCTACTGGGGCCTGCGGACCTTGGTCGAGTTTGCACCCCTGGCCTTCATGTACCACCTCTGGACCCGCGGGGAGAGAAACGATGAGAAGAAAGATTTGGACTGACCTCGCCCTTACGGCGGTGATAATCTTCCTCCTCGCCGGTTGCTCCCGATCCATCGAGGAGCTCGAGGAGGATCTCCGGGCGGGTGACTGGCGCGAGCGCATGGCGGCGGTGGAGGAGTTCGCCGATCGGGGGCTGGTTGAGTACGCGGTGCGTGGCCTGGCCGACGACGATTCGCGGGTCCGCAACACCGCCATCGGACGGCTTTCCCGGATGGGGGACGGTGCGGTGCAGCCGATCATCAACCTCCTCCAGCGCTACCCCGAGGACGAGACCACCCTGGCCGCCTCGGTGGAGGTGCTGGAGAACCTGGGCACTCGGGCCCTGGAGGGGGTGCTGGAGGCGGTGTGGAGCGGCACGGAAAAAGAGGCGGAGATGGGCTATCTGATCGTCAGCCGCATCCGCGGCGCCGGGTACGAGCTGGAGCGGATGCTCTCCCTGCCCTCGGTCGCCACCCGGCTTCTGCGCAGCGAGCTTCCCCGGATCCGGATCTCGGTGCTGGCGGATCTAGTCACCTACGACGCCGAGTACCTGACCCTCCTCTTGGACCTGTTCTCGGACGGTTACGCGCCCCAGTACATGGCGGCGGCGGTGATGGAGGATTCTCCCGATCCAACCCCCGGGGCGGAGGGCTTTGGTCCGCTGGAGGGCGGAACCAACGTGCTGAACAACTTCACCGCCCTCTGCCTCAACCTCTTCATCCACCGGCATCGGCTCCTGGCGGCGGTGGAGGACGAGGGGCTCCGCACAGAGATGGAGGGCCCGGTGGAGCCGGTCTACATATCCTTCTACGACGTGGCGCCCTGGCACCCCTTCTACTCAAACTGCGTCCGGGTGGTGGAACGGGTGAAGGAGCGCGGGGGGCCGATCGAGGGGTTGACCCTGGATCAGCTCGAGGATATGCTGGGCGATATCTCGACCTATTACCACGCGGTGAGCGAGGCTCACTTCGACTTCGAGGGTTCGGCGAAGCTCCTGGGGCGCTCCAAGGAGTTTGCCCTCCTGCGCGGCGAGATAGCCGGGTTGGCTGGGGAGGCCGGCGGGTAGGGGCAGGAGATGGGTTCCCCCGTCTGATGTGGATGTTGTAGGGCGGCCCCTCTGCGGGCCGCCGTTTCGCCCCTCACCCCAACCCGTGAGCGACTGCTCCTCCCCAGAGGGGAGAGGGAGAATATTGTAGCCCTCACCCCTAACCCCTCTCCCACGGGGAGAGGGGGAATGTGGGACCCCTCAACCCCCGTCAGAGAACAAAGCCCAGCCCCGCCGCGAGGACGAGATCGGCCCCCTGACCCGAGTAGTCGCCGTAGCCCAGCACCTGGCCGAAACTCACGTCGTAGCTCGCTTTGACGGGCAGGTAGAGGTTGTCGGTGAGGTGGAGGTCGGCGCCCAAGGTGAGGCCGGCGCAGAAGCTGGGTCGGAAAACCTTGGCGTAATCGTATTGGATTCCACCCATGGTTTCGGTTACCGAAAGCCACTCCACACCCAGCTCCAGATAACCCCAGGTCTGTATCCCCCCACGACTGAAGAGCTGATATCCGGTGATTGTCAAAACGGTGATCGAGCGGGCTTCCGCCGCCTCGACCCGGTTTGAACCCTCCCCGGTCCCCACGTACCCCCCCGTGTCGTACCTTCCGTACCTCCCCACCACCCCCCAGAGTGTGCGGTCCAGACAGAGGATGACCTCCAGTTCGCCACCCAGGGAGGGCCCGAACATGGTACCGCCCGCCTCGCCCGGTAGTACCGCCCACTCGCCGACGGCGAGCATCGTGTTGGCGTAGAACGTCACGCGCAGGTCGGACACGGCCGCCCTCGGGACGGGGTTCGGCTCCTCCGACCCGGGGACTCCCGCGGCCAGGGTGAGGAGTAAGACAAGGGGAGCTAACCCCTTGCCTTGGAGACTACCCATCCCCCTCCAGGATTTCGTGGGTGACGGTGATCTCGTGGTGGGGGGCGTTTCCGTTGGTGATCAGGGGGTCGCAGGTGGTGCCGAGGCCGTTGGAACAGGAGAGGGCCGTGCTCGGCGTGCTGCCGGTAACCGCCGGGGTGTAGTCGA
>DAOVLG010000443.1 GCA_030631385.1 Candidatus Coatesiibacteriota bacterium
CGCCGCAACGGCCGTAGAGAGCGTGCAGCCGGTGCCCCGGGGCGACCTCTTCGCCCGCCGGCCGGAGAACTCGTACAGCCCGCCGTCGGTTGCCAGGACGTCTATCGGGGCGCCCCTCAGATGGCCGCCCTTCAGGAGCACGGCGGTGCCGAGACCTCTCGCCAGACTTGGCGCCAGCTTCCGCGCCTCGTTAAGGTTGACGAAATCCTCACCGGTCAGCCTGCGGCACTCGTCCCGGTTAAGCGTGATCAGCGTCGCCCGGGGGACGGCCTTTTCAACGAGCGCCTCCTCCAGCCCCGGCGCGGCCAAAAGTCCCCCCGCCGCGGCACCGAGCACCGGGTCCACCACCAGCGGGACCTCCGGGGGCAGGGCGTCGAGCACCGTCTCCAGCAGATCGGGCAGGTAGATCATCCCCAGCTTGCAGGCACCCGCCCGATCCCAGGGCAGGGCCCGCAGTTGGGCGGCGAAGACCCCTTCGGGGATGGGGAACACGTCGCGGACGCCATCGGCGTCTTGAACGGCCACACCGCTCAACACCGCGGCGCAGGGAACCCGGAGCGCCGCCGCGGTGCGGATGTCGGCGGCGAGCCCCGCCCCGCCCGAGGTGTCCAGCCCCGCGATGACAACAATACCCTTCACCATAACCCCTTAGACCTCATAGAAACTGTTTCCAGTAGTTGACCGGCGACTTGCGGAAAAATTCCATAAGACCTCTGAGCTAGTTCATTCTCAACGGGCCATATCAGCGCCGGCGGTGGCACAGTTTTTGCGCAAATAAAATCAAAACAGTCCGTCAGCCGTCGTAGTGCAAAAACCTGTGCCACCGCCTCATGTCTGAACCTATCACCGACTAAATAAACAATGAGACCTCTACGAAAGTATCCAATCCGATTATCAACCTGTATAGGTAAGGGGATTAAGCCTCCCGCCTACTGAGACGTCACGCAAATCGTGAGACGAACACGAGTCCTATGAGAATGTCAAGATGGCCTTTTTCAGACGGCTCCCTATGTAAGGAGGTATAGTGCAAGTTTCAGCCAAACGCTCATCACGTGTGAGCCCAAATTATTTGCCAGATGACTCAGCTCACAGGACCGACAGCCGGCTTCGGCGCTCCACGCTGGCCGCCAGACCCACCGCCAGCCACGAGACCAGGGCGAAGCTGCCGCCGTAGCTCAGGAAGGGAAGCGGCAGCCCGGCCACCGGAAAGAGGCCCAGGCACATGCCGATGTTGAAGGCGGTATGGAAGGCGATCATCACCGCCGCGCCGTAGGCCACCAGGGAACCGAAGCGGTCCACGGCCCGACCCGCCGCCCGGACCATCCGCCCCAGGAGCAGCGCGTACAGAAGGATCACCACGAGGCTTCCGACCAGCCCCCACTCCTCGGCCCAGACGCTGAAGGCGAAGTCGGTGTGGCGCTCGGGAAGAAAGGCGAGCTGTCCCTGGCTGCCCTGGCCGAAGCCCTTGCCCCATACACCGCCTGAACCGACGGCGATCCGGCTCTGGATGATGTTGTACCCCGCCCCTTTGGGGTCGGCGGTGGGATCGAGGAACATGAACACGCGCCGCTGCTGGTAGCCCCTTAAGAGGTTCCACCCCAGGGGCGCCAGCACGCTCGCGACCACGCCGACGGAAAGGAGGAGGCCGAAGTAGGGTTCCCTCCGCCGGCGTCCGATGAGCCAGGCTAGGACCAACGCCCCGATCCCGAGCCACCACCACGGCCGGAAGACCGCCCCCAGGGGGGAGTCCAGGATCTCCTCGTCCACCAAACCGGCGAGCCAGGGTGGAACCCCGGTGAAGGCCAGGAGGGCCACCGCCAGGGGCGTCAAGAGGAGTAACAGCTTCCACCCCGGTATCCCCCCCCAGTAGAGTAGCGCCAGGGCCAGGGGGATGAAGACGAAGGCCGTGCCGAGGTCGGGCTGCACGACGGTGAACCCCATCGGGGCGACCGTCAGGAGCGCCAGTACGAGCACCTCCCTCATTCTCGGCC
>DAOVLG010000145.1 GCA_030631385.1 Candidatus Coatesiibacteriota bacterium
CCCAGGCTCTTTGACATCTTATTTTCGCCGTCCAGGCCCATGATGCGTTTGGCCGGGGTCAGGGCCACCTGGCACTCGGGGAAGACCTCACCGAAGCGGGCGTTGAATTTTCTCGCGATCTCCCGCGCCAGCTCGATGTGCTGCACCTGGTCCTCACCCACCGGCACCACACTGGCCCGGTAGAGGAGGATGTCCGCCGCCTGCAGCACCGGGTAGGTGAAGAGCCCCACGTTGACGTTTTCGGCGTGCTGCTGGGACTTCAGCTTGAACTGGGTCATCCGCGAGAGGTCGCCGAAGGGGGTCACCGTGTTGAATATCCACGCCAGCTCGGTGTGCTGGGGAACCTCGCTCTGGATGAAGATGGTGCAGCGGTCGGGGTCGAGCCCGGCGGCGATGTTGGCCACCGCCGCGTCGAAAACGCAACCCGGCATCTCAGTGGGGTCGTAGGGAATGGTCGAGGCGTGGTGGTCCACGATGCAGAAGAAGCATTCGTAATCGTCCAGGAATGTTACCCAGTTCGAAATGGCGCCCAGGTAGTTACCGATGTGCAGCTCGCCCGTGGGCTGGATGCCGGAGAAGGTGCGCACCTTGCCCTCGGTGTTCTTGAAGGTGAGGTAACCGTTCTCGTCTTTGTACATGCTCATGGCGCTATCCTAGCGGTATCCGCGTCGGACCGCAAGGCCCGCGCAGTACTTTTTCCGTAGAAGACGTAAAAGGGGTTACTACTGCCGGGAAGGACGCCAGCAGTACGCCACGGCGAGAAAGGAGTGTGGCAGGTAGCGGTAACGCATGTAGATTTATATTAAAATAAGTAATAATTTAATTATGCGTTTATAACATAGCATCCAATTTGCTCACTGTAATATCACAAACTGATACACCTATATGTAAAGTTTCAATTAATTGTTTATAATGTACCTTTACATAGCTTGTCGATTTCTTCATTTCTCTACTTAGATTAGATACTGTATCCATACTATTTATATATACATCTGATCCTTCTAATGCTTTTTCAAGGGTATTCTTTAAAATAATCATTGTCTCACGTAATTGTTTTGCACTATTACGATCGTCTTCAGATTTTAACACAACTAATTTAAAAAAACCTTTTATATTGTCTTTCATCTTATCCCAAGCCCTTTTTAATGCAGGATTATCATTTTCCATTAATTTCCCAAACTCGATTAAATCACCTGCAACACCATCTAATAAATCCTTAGCTCTAATAAAAAAACCGGGTTTGCTTTTATCGAGGCTTGACAATTCTTTATTTGCGCTATTCATAGATAAAGTTACATATTGCAACCCGTCAGTAATTGATATTATTTTAGTTTGAATAGTTTCATTTAATTTAAAAAATTCTGTTATAAAATCTAAGAAGCCAATCTCTTCTAACGACTCATCAATATTGGGAATATCAGGTATTGCTTCGGAAGGTTTCTCTGTTATATATTCTTTACCAAAATCCACAACAGGATTACTATAAAGGATGTCGCCATTAATTGTTTTTTTTCCAATTTCTTCTAAATCCTTAATTAATTTATCAACTTTGGTAAAATCAGTTGAATAAGTTATTACCTTATAGTTTCTTAAATCAAAAGGAACTTGTTCAATCACTTGCGTCAATAAAAGAGTCTTTTTATTAAGACCATGAGCAATTCCCAACTCATAGTAAACATTAGGATTTGTTGAGGTTATTTCAGCTACAATCAAATCAGATTTAATAATGCCCTCAATAATATCAAGCAAAATATTTCTTTGGTTTAAATCTTTATCTGCTCTGGATACTATATAACCAGCCTTTTCTAATCCTGGCTTTATTAGATGTTTATAAATATCAGTAAATTCTTCGTCGAATGGACAAAGGATAAATGCTTGTGATTTTCCCATTACTTCCACCTTTCAGTATAACAGCAGTTTAGCAGACACTCATGTATTTGTCAATAATACACATTTACTTTTTATATTTATACCGCTGATATCGCCACAACCTATTTTAACAACAGCTTCACTCTCAGGGGGTCGTCTGGAAGGTATCTCTTCTATGTAGTTCCTCATCTTTCCTCCTTTATCAGCCCTCGGCGGCGGGGATGGAATCCCCGCCCTACATAATCGTTCGCGGGCCGTAGGGGCGGGCGTCCACACCCACCCGTTACATCAACACCGGTGCGATGAAGTAAACGAGGAACCCCGCCGTAACGACATACATCAACGGGTGAACCTCGGAAAATTTGCCCTGGAACACCTTCAGGAAGGTGTAGGTGATGAACCCGGCGCCGATGCCGTCGGTGATCGAGTAGGCCAACGGCATGACGATGATGATGATGAATGCCGGAAGCGCCGTGTCCCATTTCTCGAAGTCTATGCGCCGGATGAGGCCGGCCATCAGAAAACCGACGATGATCAGGGCCGGCGCGGTGGCCTCGACGGGTACTACAGCCACCAGGGGGTGGAAGAAGATCGCCGACAGAAAGAACGCACCGACGAAGACGGGCATCAAGCCGGTGCGTCCGCCCGAGGCGATGCCCGCCGTGCTCTCGATGTAGGTGGTGACGCTGGAGGCTCCGGTGGCGCCACCCACCGCCGCCGCCAGGCTGTCCACCAGCAGGACCCGCCGCAACCGTGGGATCTTCCCGTCCTCCCCCATGAAGCCCGCCTTGTCACCGATGGCCACCACCGACCCCATGGTGTCGAAGAAGTCCGAGAGCATCACGGCGAAGATGGTCAGCACCGCCCCGAGCCAACCCATCTCGGTGAAGATGGCACCGAAGTCCACCCGCCCGAAGGTGGAGAAATCGGGCAGCGCCAAGATCCGATCCGGCATCACCGCCGTTCCCGCGGCGAAGCCCAGAACAGACTCACCCACCGGGGTGAAACCGGCGATGTGGTTGGCAGCCGTGGCCAGGACCGTCGTGAAGACGATGCCGATCAGTATCCCGCCGGGCACCCGCCTGGCCATCAACACCCCGGTGATGAACAGTCCCAAGACGACCGTCAACACGGGAAAGCTCACCAGGTCGCCCAGTTTGACCATGGTGTCGGGGTCGGAGACGATGATGCCGCCCTTCTGCAAACCCATCAGGGTCAGGAAGAGGCCGATGCCCACCGCTATGGCATGCTTGAGCGGCATCGGAATGGCCTCCATCACCTTCTCGCGGACCCGTGTCAACACCAGGAGGGTTATGGCGATCCCCTCGATGACGAAGACCCCCATCGCCGCCGCAAAGCCGCCGAGCTGGAGTGCCAACCCCAACGCGATGGCGTTGAGACCCATTCCACTGGCCAGGGCGATGGGGTAGTTGCTCAACAGCCCCATGAAGATGCACATCAGGCCCGAGGCCAGGCAGGTGGCGGTCACCGTGGCCGAGATGGGCCAGGCGATGTCGGGGTTCTCGCCGAAGGCGTTCAAAAACTGCGGGTTGACCACGATGATGTAGGCCATGGTCAGGAAGGTGGTCACACCCGCCAGGAGTTCGCGCCGGGTGGTTGTCCCGTGCTCGGCCAGTCTGAAAAATCGTTCCATCCTGCTTTTCTCCCTGGATGAAACCAATACGATGCGCCGATTGTAACAACGCCCCGCCGGGGCGTAAAGAGGAGACCCGCGTGGGCCTCCCTTTCGTCAGGCGTTAAAGCTGAAAGCTAGAACATCGCCTTGATGCAGCCGAAGGACACCTCCTCGACCCCCTCCTCCGAGAGGTCCAGCACCAGCTTGGGCCGAAGCGTCTCATCTACCTGGTACTCGCTGGCGTAGAAGGTGGCGCCCCGCTCACCGGTATCTTCGTCGAAGAGTTTGAAGCCGTGGTTGGCCAGCGTGTTGTCCAACCAGCCCTGGACGATCTCCGTGACATCCACGGACCACCACTCCTCACTCATCGAGGGGTAGCCGGTCGAGTCGAGGGTGTCGGGGTGAATATCCGGCATATTGTACCAGTTTATCATGTCCTCATCCCAGTAAGCGTCGCAGGCGCCGAATTCAATTCCGCCGCCCGAGCCGGTCACAGCCTGGGTGTAGAGAAAGAGCGTGGCCTCATTCACATACCGACCGTGGTAGTACATCAGGTCGTCGAACTCGATGAAGCTGACGAAGGCCTGGCTCGGCGAGTCCGAGGTGTGAACCTTCAACAGGTAGGATACGCCGTAGTTGTTGCCGGGAAACTGCTCCCAGCAGAAGGCGTCCTTGCCCCTGAAGAGCCCCGGCTGGAGCTCGACGATCTCGGCCTGGGCGACCGCGGCGATCAGGATCAGCAACAGGGCGGCTCGTCGCATGAGTGTATCCTTAAATGCAGGCATAAAAGAGCTTCGTCACAATACTAAAGGATAACGAACCAACTTACAATGTATACTTTACAAACTCGGGAGGCCTACCTTACGCAATCTTTACGACGTATCCAATAAGTGATCCCACAATCTAACGCGCTAGGGGGCAAGGTGTTACGACAAGGGATTTCGACCCCTTGCTTCCTCAAGATGTTTCGTCATCAATGCGCAGGGGAAAGAAACCACCTAAATTGCGCTAATGTGGCATTTTTCGAAGGCCGACCTCATATGAACCAGTCAAAAACCGGCGGATTTTATTCAGCGTCGCTTGCCGTACTTCTGCTTGATCTCGTGGGGATCGTCCTCGACGCCCAGGACGCTCATGAAGGCCCGCTGGGGGATCTCGACGGTGCCCACCATCTTCATCCGTTTCTTGCCCTTCTTCTGCTTTTCCAACAGCTTGCGCTTGCGGGTGATGTCGCCGCCGTAGCACTTGGCGGTGACGTCCTTGCGCAGCGGCTTCACGTTCTCCCGGGCAATGATCCGACCCCCGAGCTTGGCCTGGATCGCCACCTCGAAGAGCTGTCTCGGGATGAGCTTCTGCAGCTTCAGGGTCAGATTGCGACCGTACTGGTAGGCCTTGTCCTTGTGGATGATGATGGAGAGGGCGTCCACCGGCTGCCCGTTGACCATGATCTCCAGCTTCTCCAGCTCGTTGACCCGGGGCTCGAGGAAGTCGTAATCGAAGGAGGCGTAACCGCGGGTGACACTCTTCAGTCGGTCGTAGAAGTCCAAGACCACCTCGGCCAGGGGCAGCTCGAAGGTGAGGAGCACCCGCTCCGGGTCCAGGTACTCGGTGGAGGAGTACTTCCCCCGCTTCTCCTCGCAGAGCTTCATGATGTTCCCTATGTAGGTGGGAGGGGTGACGATGGTGGCCTTGATGTAGGGTTCGGCGATGGACTCGGTCTTGGAGAAGTCGGGTAGGCCGACGGGGGAGTGGAACTCCCGGGTCACACCATCGGTGGTGGTCACCATGTAGATGACGTTGGGCGTGGTGGCGACCAGGTCCAGATCGTACTCCCGCTCCAGGCGTTCCTGAACGATCTCCATGTGCAGCATGCCCAAGAAACCGCAACGGAAGCCGAAGCCCAGCGCCTCCGAGGTCTCCGGCTCCCAGGTGAAGCTGGCGTCGTTCAGGGACAGTTTCAGGAGGGCGTTCTTCAGGTCGTCGTAAGCGTCGTTGTCCGAGGGGTAGAGGCCGCAGAATACCACCGGCTTCGGTTCCCGGTAGCCGGGCAGCGGTTCGACCTTATCGTGCTGGCGAGAGTGAATCAGCGTGTCGCCGATTTTTACCTGGGCGAGTTCCTTCACGGCGCCGGTGAAGTAACCCACCTCGCCGGCGGAGAGCTCGGATAACCGGCGTCTTTCAACGGCGAAGTAGCCCAGCTGACTCACCTGGTACCGGCC
>DAOVLG010000231.1 GCA_030631385.1 Candidatus Coatesiibacteriota bacterium
GACCCAGGCCCGGCTCCGCCGTTCATCGCGGTCCACGCCGCCGACCACCCGGACCGTGAGGCGAACCTTTCCGCTGAGGGCCCCGACCCTGGCCTCGATGCCCCCCTGGCGCCCGAGGGCCGCACCCGACAGACCACCGCCCGCGGCGAGGGCTATTACGAGGGAGAGTCCGAGGGCTAAACGAGGTCTCCTTATTCCAAAGAGAACCAGACAGCCCGTGGCCGCCAATAACAGCACCAGCGCCCAGGCCGGATTCGTTGCGAGCCGACGAGCCAGGGCGATTCCAACAGCGAAGGCCACCGCCAGGCCCACCAGGGGTGAACGCGGCGGTGGCGTTGTTTTGTTCTGCGCCAAGGCTATTTTTTCTTCGTGCGCCTGGACCTTCCCTTTTCCCGATGGTCACGGTGCCGTTGGGCGTTCTCCCGGACTACGGCGTACTCGGCCGCCGGGTCCAGCAGCTCCCCGCTCCTCTTTGCGGCGAGGTAGCGCCACAGGCTGACGCCCACGCCCAGCAGGAGAATGACGATGGAGATGACCTGGTTCTTCGTCAGAAGGCCGCCGAAGGCGCGCATGTCGTCCTCGAGGAAGCGGAACTCCTCGATGAAGAGCCGCCAGGCCCCGAAGAAGGCGATTACAACACCGAAGAGCAGGCCGTGGAATCTTTTCCACTTTCGCTCGACGAGGATGAGGATGCCAAAGAGGGCGAACCCCGCCGTCGACTCGAAGAGCTGGGTGGGGAGAACCGGCGTGCCCGGAATAATCCCCGTCCTAGGCGTGTAGTACACCGCCGAGTTGTGCGGGAAGATCATCCCGAGCCACGAATCCGTGGCACGGCCGTAGCAGCAGCCGTTGAAGAAACACCCGATGCGGGTGATGCCCATGCCCAGGCCCACCGACGGGGCGACGATGTCGGTGATCTCCCAGATAGGAAGCTTCTTGCGCCAGAGGTAGATGACGGACCCGACGAGGGCGAAGATGAAGCCGCCAAAGAGCATCAGCCCGCCGTCCCAGATGCGCAGGAGCTGGACCCAAGGGTTGCCGTGGGCCTCGTACTGCTCGAAGTGGAAGATGAAGTGGAAGAGCCGGGCGCCGACGACGGCGCAGATCAGGATCACCAGGGAGAGGTCGTAGATGTGGCGGTGGTCGGAGCCCCGGTTGCGGGCGCGTTGCGCGGCCAGCATCATCCCCAGAAAAAAGGACAGCGCCAGCGTCAGGCCGTAGACACGAAGCGTCAGCGGTCCGCAGGCGAAGAGGGTTGGGTGCATGGGATTGGTCGTTTGCCTGTTCGGCTGATTTCGCGGTGTGCTTACAACGGCGGTAATCCTAGCCGCTGGTCGGGAAATAGTCAAATCGGCACCTTGGATTTTAAAGAAGTGTCCACTTGCGTGCGTCCGTTAGGGGTATGTTATCCCGCCGCTCCATTCCCCCTCACCTTAACCCTCTCCCCAGAGGGGCGAGGGTATGAAACGGAGCGACCGTCCACGGTCCCCCCTATGCTTCAACCACCGCAACGATTCAAACGTGCTAAACTACAGTAGGGAACACCCCTTGCCTGGTCAGAAATAAACGGATGATCCTGTTTTCTGAAACCGATCCGTGATTCGTAGCGATGGAGGCGGTGGCACAGGTTTTTGCACTAATGAAGCGCATCTTTCGTTTTTCAAGGTTTAAGAAGCGCAAAAACTGTGCCACCGCCGGCGTAAGCAAGCCTCCTGAACAGGTTGCCAAGGTGAAGACCGCTGAAGTTTTTTTTTCACCGGTTGCCGTCCGGTTTGCGCTAATGCAAACCGCAGACTAGACACGGTGACGACCTTTTCATCCGTTTAAATCGGTGCAAAAGACCGCAATGGATAGAAGGCTCGGAATAACCGCCACGGTCCCCACCGAGGTCGTTCTGGCCGCCGGACGGGTGCCGGTGGATCTGAACAATGCCCTGATTCGGGGTCCGGACCCGGGCCGCGCCGTCCGTGAGGCGGAGCTGGCCGGTTTTCCGCGGAACTCCTGCGCCTGGATCAAGGGGATATACTCGACGGTCAGTCGGCTGGGGATCGGCAGGGTGATCGGCGTCAGCCGGGGGGATTGCAGCAACACCGAGGCGCTGTTGGAGGTGTTGGCCGACGACGGCATTGGTACGGTGCCTTTCGCTTACCCGGAGAACCGGCGGCCCGAGGAGCTCCGGCGCGTCCTGGTGGGGTTCGCCTCTGACCTGGGCACGAGCCTGAATGAGGCTGAGCGCCTGCGGGAGCGCCTGGCCCCGATCCGGGAGGATTTATGCCGGCTGGACGAGCTGGTCGTCGCCGGTAAAAGACGCGACGCGGCTTACTTCGAGCTGGCCCTCTCGGCGAGCGACTGGGGCGGTGATCTGGAGGGCTACGCGTCTCGATTGGAAGAGGAGTTAAAACATGGTGAGGAGCCGCCTCCTGCGATGGTCCGTCTGGCCTACCTCGGTGTGCCGCCGGTCTTCACCGATTTTTTAGATAAAACCGCCGAGTTTGGAGCCGCCGTCGTATACGCCGAGATACCCCGCCAGTTCACCATGCCCTACCTATCGGCCGGCCTGGTTGAACAGTACCTGGCCTACACCTATCCGTACGGCATGGTCTTCCGCCTGGGGGACATCGTCGGTGAGGTCGAGCGAAGAGAGGTGGACGGCGTCATCCACTACGTCCAGTCCTTCTGCTTCCGTCACATCGAGGACATTCTCCTGCGCCGTCGGCTCACCGGCGTGCCGATCCTCACCCTGGAGGGGGACCGGCCGGGACCGCTCTCGGCCCGGGACCTGTTGCGCCTGGAGAGCTTCATCGAGACGCTCATTCTGCAAAAGTCGGGCGGGGGTTTTTGATGGGCTCGCCGGATCAGGGTTAACACGCATATTGGGTGGACCGGCCGCCGCGGAAGCGACACCCCTCTCCTTGTGGGAGAGGGGTTGGGGGTGAGGGCTACCAAAGCGGGCGGGTCTAAAGACCCGCCCCTACATCATTGCAACCCGGGGTGAGGGTTTCTATAAAAAAACACCCTCTCCCTTCTAGGGAGGAGCAGTCGCTCACGGGCTGGGGTGAGGGTGTAACTGTGCCCAAAGGAAAAAACAGTGGTCTGCCCTACTGGAATCGAACGGCGGGATGCTCTGTAATCATTGAATCCTATCCGCGGTCCTTTCCTTTCTGAAAGGGGTAAACGTGAAAAGGCTCGCCTTTGCTGTTCTTATTCTCAGCGTTGCCGTGGTGGTGGCGGTGGAGATCCCGCAGGGCTTCGCCGGGGGCGCCGCCGGCCCGATCACCCTGCCCGAGAAGGAGGGTGGAGGGGGCGGCACCACCACTGTCGCCGGCAGCGTAAGCCTGACCCGCTACCACGGCGACGGATTCTCCATCCTCTACCCCCGGGGCTGGGAGACCTACGAGGACGAGGAGTCGCTCATCTTCGATTCCAACTCCGATGACTTGACGGCTCCCTATGTGGAGATGTACTTCTTCGAGATCGATCCGATGCACGTGCAGGATTTCACCGACGAGGTTCTTTACTATTACGATATGTGGTTCAAGTACGTGTGGGTCACCGAGCGGGAGGTGGTGAGCGAAATCGCCGAGATGTTCATGGTGTACTATATAATAAGCAACGGGATTCCGCTGGCCAAGTTCAGCGTGACGATGACCGATGAGGACTACGGCATGATCGCCTCCTACGTCTGCGGGGAGGACCGCTGGGACGAGATAGACGGCGTCACCCTCCTGGCGGACATGCTGGCCTCCATCGAATAGATCCGTTGGCGTGCGGTGGAGTTATGCGGGCGGGCTCAGAGGCCCGTCTCTACGTTAAGACAAGGGGCTTGGAGCCCCTTGCTTATATCCACCAGGGATTAAAACCCCTTGTCTTTGGAGCGGAATTCCTGTATGTGAAAACGGGCGGCCACAGAGGGCCGCCCCTACGAAGAATTGCGGCTTTCGCCGAGGTCTTGGTGAGCTAATCCCAGAAGCCGACCTCGTGGAACTCCAGCGTCTGTTCGCCGCACTTGGGGCAGAGGTGGGGTCCGAGGTAGGGGTCCAGGAGGGGAATCTCCTCGGGGAGGAGCGTATAAATCAATCCGGGGTAAACCTCGACCCAGGCGGGCAGGGCGCCGTCCTCTCCGAGGAGGTCCAACAGGTTCTCCGGCGGCGTCCAGCCGGTCATCAGCTTCTCGTACTCGTCGTAATGGGCGTCCACGAATTTCTTGGCCTCATCGAAGTCGGCGGGGAGCGGC
>DAOVLG010000188.1 GCA_030631385.1 Candidatus Coatesiibacteriota bacterium
CACCATGCGGGTGATCCGGTCGCCCTCGAGCTCCACGATGCCGAAGCGCTGGGGGTCGTCGGTGGGGGCGACGGCGATGACGTTGTCGGGCTGCTCCAGGATCCCGCTAAGATTCGCCTCCACGATGGTATCGCCCAGGATGATCAGGCTGGGGAGGTCGCGCTTTTTGGACAGGGCGGTCCAGATGGCGTGCCCCAACCCGAGCTGCTCGGTCTGGCGGGCGAAGGTCAGCCTCAGCCCGCCGTAGTTTTGCCGGGCGTACTCCTCCACCTTCTCGGCGAAAAAGCCGGTGACCAGGGTCACGTCGAGGATGCCCAGGGCGGTGATCTCGTCGAGGATGTAGCCCAGGATCGGCTTGCCGGCCACCCGGATCAGCGCCTTGGGGATGGTGTGGGTGTGCGGCTTGAGCCGCTTGCCGATCCCGGCGGCGGGGATGATCGCCTGGAACTTGGTCAACGTCGGTCCTTTTTAGTATGCGTTACGGGCGCGCCCCACGGGCCGACTTCTGCGTGCCGGCGCCCCGCGGGGGCCGTCGGGTCGGCTTGAGGTGGGGCGCCTGCCACTACTCTCCGCCCTCGGCTTCCTCGACGAGCATGACGGGGATGCCGTCGCGGATGGGGTAGCGCCGCCCGCAGGAGTCGCACAGGATCCATTTCCCGGAATCGTCCAGATGGACCGGCGTCTTGCAGACCGGACAGGCCAGGATCTCTAGTAGTTCCTCAAAATCCACGGCTTAGGGGGGTGGGGTTTATCGGGGCTAGTTTATGCGGTAGGCGGTCCCGTGTCAAGGGCCACTACTCGCCGGTGAGGGACGTCGAGGCCTCTTTCCGGATCTTCTTAAAGGCGGCGGCCTCGATCTGCCTGACCCGCTCCCGTGAGAGGCTGAGAACCGCGCCTATCTGGCGCAGGGTCAACGGCTTGCGACCGATGCCGTAGTGCATCTCCACGATCCGGCGTTGGCGCTTGGGCAGCTTCGCCAGGAGGTTCTCCAGCTCCCGCTGCGTGTCCTCGGCGATCAGGAACCTTTCGGGGTTTTCGGAGTGAGAGTCGGTGATGAGATCAACCATCTCGGTTCCCTCGTCTGGAATGATGGGGCGGTTGAGGGAGAGCTGGCGGGCGGCCAGGCGCGCGATCCGCTCCAGCTTGTCCATCTTGATCCCCGTCTCGTCGGTGAGTTCCTCGAGAGTCGGCTGACGGCCGTGGTGGCTCTGGAAGTTCTCCCTCACCCGGCTGACCCGGTACAGGTCGCAGTAGATGTAGAAGGGGAGACGGATGGTGCGCGAATCGCTGGCCAGCACGCGGCTGATGGACTGGCGGATCCACCACACCCCGTAGGAGATGAGGCGGATACCGCGCTCGGGCTCGAAGTGTCGCACGGCGATGATCAGGCCCTCGTTGCCCGCCGAGATGAGATCGGTCAGCGGCAACCCCTGGTTGGAGTACCGGTAGGCGATCTTGATCACGAAGCGCAGGTTCGCCTCGATGAGCCTCTTGGTGGCCACCTCGTCGCCGGCCTTGGCGCGGTAGGCCAGCTCCAGCTCCTCCTGCCGCGAGAGCATGGGGATGTGGCTGATCTCCTCGAGGTAGGTCACGAGGGCGGGGTCTTTTTCCCTGTAATGAGGCAGGGTCATCTCCTAGTCCGGTCTGTAGGCCCGGGTGCGGAAACCGGCGCCCAGCTCGGCCGCCAGGTCCTCGATGGGGGCGAGGTCCAAGCCCGGCAGGGCGACGGCGCTGCACGTGACCTCGAAACCGAGGGCGACGGCGGCGCGGATGAAGTCCAGGACCGCCGGAAAAGCGGCATCGCCCTCCCCTGGGCGGCAGAGCTTTCCGTACTCCTCCGTGTCGGCGGCGTTCAGGCTCACCGACAGCTCGTCCACCAGGCCCTGGAGCCCTCGGAGCAGGGCGGCGGCGCTCACCTTCCGGGCGAGATGGGCGGTTCCGTTCGTGTTCACGCGGACCCGGGCGCCTTGTCCCTTGAGCCGGCGGGCCACCTCGACCACGACCTCCGGGCGCAGAAGCGGCTCGCCGAAGCCGCAGAAAACGATTTCATTGTAGGGTGATGGATCGCCGATGGCTCCGATGATGTCCCCGGCCGCCGGCTCGCGGTCCAGCCAAAGCCGCCGGCCGCCAAGCCCCAGCTTGTGCCGTCGGACGCAGAATGTGCAGTCGTTTGTGCAGCGGCTGGTCGGGTTCAGGTAGAGGTTGCGTCCCAGGGGATAGACCAGGGCGGCACCGAAATCGGTCGGCTCCTCCAGCCGAAAGAGCCGCCGGGCGTTGGCGGTGGTGATCCGGGCGGACTCCTCCAGCCCCGTCCCGTGCAGCTCGGCCACCCTCTCCGCCACGAGCCGCACGTAGGCCGGTTCGTTGCGCTTCCCCCGGTGGGGGTGGGGGGCGAGGTAGGGGGCGTCGGTCTCGAGTACCAACGATTCCAGCAGCAGTCCTCGGACCAACTCCCGGAAACCCCGCGCGTTCTGGAAGGTCACCACGGCGCCGATACCGATCAGATACCCCAGCTCGATCGCCCGCCGGGCTTCACCCCCGTCCCCGGAGAAGCAGTGGAGCACGCCGTATGGCGGTTCTTTCAGACCGGCGAGGTCCTTCACCTCTTCCAGACACTCGAGGAGGTCGCCGTGTGCCTCGCGGCAGTGGATGACCGCCGGCAGCCCCCGGCCGCGGGCCAGGGCGAGCTGATCGAGAAAGACGTCCCGCTGCACCTCGCGGGGCGCGCGGTCGTGGTGGTAGTCCAGGCCGATCTCACCCCAGGCGACCACCCCCGGATCCCCGGCCAGCTCCTCGATTTCCTTTTTTACCTCTGGATAGGTTGCCGCGTCGTGGGGCATGATCCCCACGGCGGCCGAAACATCGAGGGGAAACTCCCCGGCGAGCGCCACCGCCCGGCGGGAGGTGGCCAGCTCGATGCCGATGGTGACCACGCGGTGGACGCCGGCGGCGCGGGCCCTCGCCAGAACCGCCTCCGTCCGGCCCTCGAAACGGGCATCGTCGAGGTGGGCGTGGGTGTCCACGAGCGCCGGGGTGGGATCGAAGGTAGACTTATCCATAAACGGCGGTGCGTTTCTCTTCCTTGAGACGTAGACTTGACGTTTTAGCAAATGAGTGCTAAGTTTTAATAGGTGTATGTTTGGTCGCGGCGGAGATAGGTCGGGCAGGCGAAATCCCTGTCCAGGGGCGGTCAAAGTAAATTTATCTGCCCTTCTATCCGACCCCCCGATTCGTCCTCATCCGGCATTCCGCCGAACCAAACGGAAGCAAAGCCTGTTGCACCGTCTCCCGTGATTATAGCACGGGAGGGTGTGATGTATGACACGCCGTCCCAACGGGTGGACGGCGGCGACACTGTGTATCTACTTCCCGAGGAGGCGGCAATGAGTAACAACACCGTTTGGGACATGGTAAAAGCCAAGGGGGCGCACGCAGCCGCGCGCTATCTCTCCAAGAGGCTGGCCAAGGACCCCAAGGGAACCTTCATCAAGCTGGCCGAGCTCTTCGAGCTTGTCAGCGTCCACGACGTGGATCGTGAAAAGGCGCGCGATATGCGCTGGCTGTTCAAGAACGAGCACGTGTATCTGGACTTCATGGAGCGATCCATCACCCAACTGGCCGAGATGCCCCGCTGCCGGGGCCTAATCGAGAACTTCATCCTCTCGCCGATCGTTTTCGAGGGGCGGAAGAGGCGCTGGGAGAAGGAGCACGGCTTTTTCCCCCTCAGACTCCTGGTTCTCTCGATCACCTCCCGCTGCAACCTCCACTGCTACGGCTGCTGGGCCGCCAAGTACTCGAAAAAGGCCGACGACCTCGACTTCGAGGTCATTGACCGCCTGATACATGAAGCGCACGAGGAGATGGGCGTCATCCTGTTCGTCCTCACCGGCGGAGAGCCCTTCCTGCGCAAACAGGAGATGTACACCCTCTTGGAGAAGTACGACAAGTGCTTCTTCATCATCTACACCAACTCCACCCTGATCACCGAGGCCGACGCCGAGCGTCTGGCCGAGCTCGGTAACGGCGCTCCGATGCTCAGTCTCGAGGGCGACAAGGCCACCACCGACGCCCGCCGCGATAACAAGTACGATACGATCATCTCCAAGATGGAGCTTCTGCGCGACACCGGTGTCCTCTTCGGATTCTCCGTCACCGTCACCGAGGATAACTGGGATTACGTCAGCGGTGACGGGTTCGTAGAGATGATGGTGGACAAGGGCTGCATGTTCGGCTGGTACTTCCACTACATCCCCATCGGCGCCGAGCCGATGCTCGAGTTGATGCTCAAGCCCGAGCACCGCGATGAGCTGCGCAAGCGTGTCTACCGCCTGCGCAACACCCACCCGATCCTCCTGGCCGACTTCTGGAGCGACGGTTACGTGGCCCACGGCTGCCTGGCGGGCGGGCGCCAGTACCTGCACATAAACAACCACGGTGATATCGAGCCCTGCGTCTTCGCCCACTTCGCCATTGATAACGCCTACTCTACCACGCTCACCGATGCGCTGACCTCGGATTTCATGCGGGCCATCCGCCGCGAGATCCCTTACGACGGCAATCTGCTTCGACCCTGCATGATCATAGACCACCCGGAAATGCTTCGCAGGCACGTCGCGGAGCACAACGCGCGGCCGACCCATCCCGGCGCCGAGACCATCGTCAAACGACCAGATATTATTGCCCAGCTCGACGAGTACTCCGCCCGCTGGAGGCGCATCAGCGAGGAGGCCGTGAGAAAGGGCGAGTACATGATGCTGTGGCCGACGCGCCTGAAACCGTACGTCCCCGGCACCGACATCCGCATCCCCGTGGAGCCCGACGAGGTTCCCGAGGGCGACGCCGCCCGCTAC
>DAOVLG010000373.1 GCA_030631385.1 Candidatus Coatesiibacteriota bacterium
CTCGACGATGATGGCGCCCTCGACTCCGGCGTTTTTAGCGATGTAGTAGAGCGGCATTTCCAGAGCCCTGCGGACGATCTCCACCCCGGTCGCCTCATCGTCCTCTTCGAGCTTGAGCTCGTCGAGCTTTTTCATGCTGCGAAGATAGGCGACGCCGCCGCCGGGCACGATGCCCTCCTCGACGGCCGCCCGGGTGGCGTGCAGGGCGTCCTCGACGCGGGCCTTCTTCTCCTTCATCTCGGTCTCGGTGGCCGCACCGACCTTGATCACCGCCACTCCCCCGGCCAGCTTGGCCAGGCGCTCCTGGAGCTTTTCCTTGTCGTAATCGCTGGTGGATTTCTCGATCTGCGCCTTGAGGACGTTGATCCGCCCCTCGATGTCGGCCTGGGAACCGGCGCCCTCGACGAGGGTGGTGTCGTCCTTGTCCACGGTGATGCGCTTGGCCTTCCCCAGGTCGTTGAGGGTGGCGTTCTCGAGCTTGAGGCCCAGCTCCTCACTGATGACCTGGCCGTTGGTGAGGATGGCGATGTCCTTGAGCATCTCCTTGCGGCGGTCGCCGAATCCCGGGGCCTTCACCGCGCAGACCTTGAGGGTGCCGCGAATCTTGTTGACGACCAGGGTGGCCAGCGCCTCGCCCTCCACGTCCTCACTCACGATCAGAAGCGGTTTGCCGGACTGGGCCACCTTCTCCAGAAGCGGCAGAAGGTCCTTCATCGAGCTGATCTTCTTCTCGTGAATCAGCACCAGGGCGTCCTCCAGGATAGCCTCCATCCGCTCGGGGTCGGTGACGAAGTAGGGGGAGAGGTAGCCACGGTCAAACTGCATCCCCTCTACGAGTTCCAGGGTGGTCTCCATCCCCTTGGATTCCTCGACGGTGATCACGCCCTCCTTGCCGACCTTTTCCATGGCCTCGGCGATCTTCTTGCCGATCTCGGAGTCGTTGTTGGCGGAAATGGTGCCGACCTGCTCGATCTCCAGGGAATCGGCCACCTCGCGGGAGATTGCATTCAACCCCTCAACGATCTTGGCCACGGCCTTGTCCACCCCACGCTTGAGGCTCATCGGGTTGGCGCCCGAGGTGACGTTGCGCATCCCCTCGCGGAAGATGGCCTCGGCGAGAATGGTGGCGGTGGTGGTTCCGTCGCCGGCCACGTCCGAGGTTTTGCTGGCGACCTCGCGGACCATCTGGGCGCCCATGTTCTGGAACGGCTCCTCCAGCTCGATCTCCTTGGCGACGGTTACGCCGTCCTTGGTGACGCTGGGCGAGCCGAACTTCCGATCGAGCACGACGTTGCGCCCCCGAGGGCCGAGGGTGGCCTTGACCGCCTTGGAAAGTGTTTCAACGCCTTCGAGCATATACCTGCGGGCGTCCTCGGAAAATTCAAGGATCTTTGCCATCGCGTCTCTCCTTAAAATCGCTAATGTTTTATCGAACTAATACTACTCGATAATGCCGAGGACATCATCCTCGCGCATGATGATGTACTCCTCGTCGTCAATCTTGACCTCGGTGCCGGAGTACTTGCCGAAGAGGATCTCCTGGTTCTTCTTGACGCGCATGGGCAGGAGCTTGCCGTCGTCGGTGCGCTTGCCCTCGCCCAGTGAGACGATCTTCCCGCGCTGGGGCTTTTCCTTGGCGGTGTCGGGGATGATGATCCCGCCCGAGGTCTTGGCGACGTCCTCCTCGAGGCGCTTGACCAGAATCCGGTCGCCGAGGGGCTTGAACTTCATGGTTTCCTCCGGGAATAAGATGGGTTGGTTGAAAAGTGAATCCCTTCGTGATGGAATAGGCGTACATCTATCCTTTTACCATTCAAAGCAAGCAGTGTGCCAATCGAAATCGGCTCACCGGGCCGATTCACGGGTATTAAACCGGAAGAGGTAAGCGCCAGCTTGACACCGCCGAGGGAAACTGTGCCATTCTGGCCTACCTGTCATCCGCAGACCTGTCCTTCCTCATCCTCTTCGGGAAGAGGCGACGCGGCGGCGGGTTTGAGTAAGCTTCAACGGCCAAGGACGCTCGGGGAAGGAATTTCACCCAGATAATCCCGATGAGCAGAAAGCCGACGATCACCGCCCACTGGTTCGTCGTCAGCCCCAGCCAGAAGACCTGCCTGTCGCCGCGGAGGAAGTCCATCACGAAACGGATGGACCCGTAACCGAGGCCGTAGACGAGGAAGGTCGCTCCCTGGCGGCGCTTTTTGGCAAATTTCTCGAAGAGAATCAGTCCGATAAAAAGGAAGAGGTTCAGGCCCGACTCCAGTAGCTGGGCGGGAACGAGCGGCACGCCCTTCAATCCGCAGACCGAATCGGGATGGGTGAAGGTGATGCCCCACCAGGCGCCGGTGGGCCTGCCGTAGCAGCAGCCGGCGGCGAAGCAGGCCTGGCGGCCTATCGTATGGGCCAGGGGCAGCGCTCCACTCAGAGCGTCGGCAACGCCCAGGAAGCCGATCTCCCTCCTGCGACGAACAACCAGCCAGAGCGCC
>DAOVLG010000020.1 GCA_030631385.1 Candidatus Coatesiibacteriota bacterium
CGTGGAGATCGCCATCTACGACACCGCCGGCCGTCGGGTGATGACGGTCCACTCCGGAACCCTCGCGGCTGGACGCCACGTATTGGGCTTCAACACCGCGACCCTGGCCGACGGCGTTTACCTCCTGAAACTCCAGGCCGCTTCCACGGTCAAGACGACCCGTTTGGTGGTCGCCCGGTAGGATACATTTTAGCGATAGAGAAGGGGACCGTTCCAAAGGGTCCCCTTTTTTCGTACAGAGGGGGTCGCCAGCCGGTGGTACAGTGCGTTCCTCGCCGGCGGTGGCACAGTTTTTGCGCAAATTGACCTCGAATAAGTCCGCCGGCTCCCCTCGTGCAAAAACCTGTGCCACCGCCTCAGTGCGAACGGGCGGTCGCAGAGGGCCGCCCCGACATTAAAACAAGGGATTAAATCCCTTGTCTTTACCGCGAATGGGGGCGCGTGCTATAAACGACCAAAACGCGCTGAATCACCCGCAGGAAACAAATTGCGGCTTGTCAGAAACGAGTGGGTAATCCCGGATGCGCTAAAACTTGATCGGCTTCACGAAATGGCCGTTTTCGTAAAAAACCTCGCCGTCGGCGGTGTAGCGTCCCCCGGAGCGTAGATCGCAGAGCATATCCCAGTGGATGGAACTCTGGTTTACCCCCTTGGATTCGGGCAGCGAACGGCCAACGGCGAGATGGCAGGTGCCGCCGATCTTCTCGTCGAAGAGCATGTTCTTTGAAAAAACGGTGATGCCGTAGTTGGTGCCGATGGCCGCCTCCCCCACTCTCCGCGCCCCCTCGTCGGTGTCCAGAAGCGTGTGCAGCAGTTTTTCTCCCCTCCGGGCGCTAGCGTCAACCACCCTGCCGTCCTTGAATTCGAGCCGGATACCCTCGATCTCTCTGCCCATGTAGATGCCAGGGAAGCTGAAGGTGATGTGGCCCGAGACCGAGTCCTCGATGGGTCCGGTGAAGACCTCGCCGTCGGGCATGTTGTGTTTCCCGCAGCAGTTGATCCAGACGCGGCCCTCGGCGCAGTAGCTGAGATCGGTCTCCGGCGCGGTTATGTGGAAGTCCTTCTTCCCCATCAGATACTCGCAGATCCGCTCCTGCTTCTGTTCCACCTCTCGCCAGGCCGCTACCGGGTCCTCCTCGTTTACTCTACAGGCGTTCAGGACGAAGTCGTGGTACTCATCCAGGCTCATATTGGCCTCTTGGGCCGCGGCGTGGGTGGGAAACTGGCACATGCTCCATTTCAGCTCACCGGTCGCCTCGCGCTCGAAGTAACGCCCGATGATCTTGCTGTGGGCCTGCTGATTCAACCGTATTCTCTCCGGCTCCACCCCCGAGAGGAACTTCGTGTTCTCGGGACCGCGGATCTGGAGAAAACGGTCCACCTTCTCCACATCGTTCCAGGTGGCGCTTGAGATGTAGGTGAGCTGATCATCCGATCCTTCCTTGAAGAGGGTCTCCGCCAGCCCCTCGATGCCGATGTGGGTTCTGGGATAACCCCCGCTCCGGAGCACCTCGCGGTAGGCTTCCCGGATGAGCGGCGCGGCTAGATGTGATCCGGAGATCAGAACCTCGTTTCCCGGGTCAACGGTGAGGGAGTAGACGATCATAAGCTTCGCGTATTTATTGAGCCGCGGGTCGTACATGGGGCTCCTTCTTCGTAGGGGCGACCCTCTGCGGTCGCCCGCGGGCGGGGGCGGTGCCCCGCCCCTACGGTTTGTGCATGTGCGGGTACGGTGGACAAGCGGTAACTGGTAGCGTCGCCCTTCAATGGGCGACCTAGTCAATGGGGCGGGGCGTAGAAGCCCCGCGCTACAGTGCGGGGTATGGAGCCCCCGCCCTACGTTACGGCTCGCGCGCGAGGGGTAGTCTGATCTCGAAGACGGAGCCCGTCTGGGCCTCCCTATCGTAGGAGAGGCTACCGTTGCAGGTACCGATCGCCTGCCGGGCGAGGAAGAGACCGAGACCGGTTCCGCCGGGTTTGGTGGTGAAGAAAGGTTCGAAGAGTCGTTTGGTATCGGCGGCCGCGATGGGAGGTCCGTCATCGCTGACGCGGATAATCGCCCTATTCCCTTGAGTTGTGAGGGTGAGGCTTATCTGTGTAGTCGCCGCCTCGACGGCGTTGACGAGGAGGACGATCAAGGCAGAAACTAGCGCGTCGGCGTCACATCCGACAGCGCAGTTCCCCTCTATTAGATTTACTGTAAGCTCCAGTCCGTCCAATCGGGGTTGGATCGCCTCGACGGCATCTTCGATGAGCTTCGGCAGCCGAACCTCTCCGCTCTCGGGGCTCCTTTTGCTTCTGCCCAGGAGTTTCTTCACCGCCGCGTCGGCGCGGCCCACCTCCTCACAGATGACGCGGAAGGCCTCCGCGGCCTCCCGGGAGAGCCCCTCCTTGCCGATTACCTGTACCGTCGCTTTAATGGCCGCCAGGGGGTTGCGCAGCTCGTGGGCCACCCCGCTGGCGAGACGGTTTATAGACTCCAGCTTCTCTATCCGCGCGACCCTGTCCCTCAGACCCACCAGTTCCGCCAGCTCGGCGTTGGCCGAGCCCAGATCGCGTGCCAGCCTTCCGACCTCCGAGCTTCGCCGACGGTGGTACTCCGCCATGAGGCCGAAGCTCCACCCAACCAGGTTCAGCACGAGAAGCTCGCTCAGGTCTACCCAGCCCACCGTATCCAGCTCACCCATGTAGATGAATTGGGGGGCCAGGGCCACCGATCCGATTAAGGCGGATGCCGCCCCGCCGATCAGCCCGAAGCGCCAGCCCGCCAGGAGTATCGGTACGAACAGGGCCTTCGTCCAGATGGGAACGAGATCGGGGTTGCTCTCGGCGGTGAGGTAGTAGGCCGTCACCGTCCCCGCGATCAGGAGCAGCACCATTGCGCCGAGGAACCAGTCTCGGCGGGTGTAGGTTCTGTACCGTTCCTCCGGACTCATCGGTGGGTTAATCCTCGCCGCCGGCACCCTGCACCTCGGGCCACCGGAACTGGAAGTCTCGCACATCCTCGGTCAGAAGCGCCCGTCCCAGCTCGACGGACCAGTACCCCGTGCTGTAGGAGCCCCGTTCCCTCACGTCGGCCCTGGAGCCGTCGGAAATGGAGAGCACGTATCCGGGAACCGTGCTGCCGCCCATCCAATCCCCGGGCTGATAGGGAACCGCCTCCTCCTCGAAGAGGAAGTGGGCGTTGGCGTTTGGGTCGTCCTCATGCTGGTAGAGGGGAATCCAAGGGATTGAACCCTCGCCGGGCTGGTTGAAGAGGTAGGGGGCCGTGCCGGGATCGTTACGCCAACCCGGAAAGGCCAGCCAGCCGTCGCTCACCTGCTCGCGGGGGTTGGTGCGGCCCGCCCCTCAGATCCAGGCGTCGAGGTAGGTTCGTCGCGGTGTGCCGTGGTAATAGCTGCCCACGCCGTCCGCGTGGCAGGTTACGGCGCAGGTCTACTGGTCGAAGTCGGGAAATATTTCGGGATCGGCCCAGAAGAAGGCCAACATATCCTCGGCGATGAGCTCCCCGTCCAGGTCGGTCTGACCGTTCTCATCGTAGCGGTTGTACCGGCGGCCGTCCGAGTATTTCCAGCGGCCCGGGATGTCGCTGGTGGGGTCCTGCCAGCTTAGGAAGAAGAATATTTCCTCCTCGGTGTAGATGCATTTCACGCTTACGGCAGAGATGCCGGTACCCTCTCCCGCCGGTTCGAGGATGATTGTGGTCGCTTCGACGTGGTCCCAGACCCCGTCTACATCCCGCCCGTCCAGCACGGGCGGTAAGTTCGCCTGTTTGGGCACGACTGAGTTCTCCCGAACCGCGCCGTTGAAATCCAGCTTCGACACCGCGGCCATGTCATGATTCTTCCAGGAGTTGTCGGTGAGGGCCAAGGCGAAGGGGGCGTCCACGGGGTAGGTGGGTTCACCGACCAGGGCTCCGGAGTCGCAATTGGCTCTGGAGCGTAAGGGTAAGAACCCCTGGAAAAAAAGGCGCCCTTGACCCGCATTCCTCTCCCCTCCCTTTTCACCGGCTTTTGTGTGCCATTATAGTTGATCGGGTGGAGGGGTTGTAGCCCGAAAGCGAGGGAACGTAGGGGCGACCCTCTGCGGTCGCCCGCGGGCGGGGACAGAGCCCAGCCCCTACGTTTTATTTCTTCGGTAGGTATTCGGAGATGATCTTCTGTTGGATCTCACCGGGAAGGAGTTCGTAGCTGTGGAATTCTAAAGAGTAGGTGCCCTGGCCGCTGGTCATGCTTCGAAGCTCGGAGGAGTAGTTCGATAATTCGGCCTCGGGAACCAGGGCTCCGACCACCTGCATCTTACCCTGGCGCTCCATGCCCAGGATCTTCCCCCGCTTGGAGCTTAAGTCCCCGGCGATGTCGCCCATGAACTCGTCGGGGATTCCGACCTCCACCCTCATGATCGGTTCGAGGATGACCGGGGCGGCCCGGGTCATGGCGTCCTTAAAGGCCAGAGAAGCGGCGACTTTGAAGGCCATCTCCGAGGAGTCCACATTGTGGTAGCTGCCGTAGAAAAGTTTGGCGTGGATGTCCACGATGGGGCAACCACACAGGTAGCCGTGGGCGTAGGCCTCGTTGAGCCCCTTCTCCACGGCGGGGATGAACTTACCGGGAATCACCCCGCCCACGATGGCGTTCTCGAACTCCACCCCCGTTCCCCGATCCAGGGGCCAGAACTCGATCTGGCAGTCGCCGAACTGGCCGCGGCCGCCGGTCTGCTTCTTGTGACGTCCGTGACTCGTGGTCTTCTTGGTAATCGTTTCCAGATAGGCAATCCTGGGAACCTTGAGCTCAACGTTGACCCCATACTTCTTCCGTAGGCGGGAAACGGCGATCTGGAGGTGCTGGTCCCCGAGACCCGCGAGGATCGTCTCCTTTGTCTGGTCGTTTCGCGTAGAGCGGAGGGTCGGATCCTCCTCATGGAGGCGCGAGAGGCCGGTGGACATCTTGTCCTCGTCTCCCTTGGAGGCGGGGAAAACGGCGCGTTTCATCAGCGGCTGGGGGAGAGGGAGCGGCGCGAAGCATGACGACCCCGATTGTGCCAGCGTGTCACCGGTGAGGGTCGCCTCGAGCTTGCCGATAGCACCGATGTCCCCCTCGGCTAGTTCGTCGGTGCCCTTCTGGGTGTTGCCGTGGATGTGGAAGAGGTTGTTACAGCGCTCGTTCTTACCCCGGTTGACGTTGAAGGACTCGCCGCTCAGTTTGCCCAAAAAAACGCGGGTCAGGGAGAGCTTACCGGCGAAGGGGTCCACCGTGGTTTTGAAGATAAGTGCGGCCGCGTCGCCTTCGGGTAGCTCTTCCTCCCTGTCGCTCACAAGCACCTTGGGTGGGGTGATCTTGTTCGGACCGGGGAAGTAGCTCACGATGGCGTCCAGCAGGGGCTTGCCTCCGATACCCAGCTCGGCTGAGCCTACAAAAATGGGGTGGATCATCCCCTCGCGGAATGCTTTGGCCATCCCCTCGTGCAGCTCCTCGGGGCCCAGTGTGCCCTCCTCGAGGTACTTCTCTATGAGGGCGTCGTCAGCGGCGGCCACTGCGTCGATGAGCTTCTCCCGTGCCTGGTTAACCTCGTCCGCGAGCTCCCGGGGTACCTCACCCTCCTCGAACTTACCCGATCCGTCGGTGGCAAAGAGGTAGGCCTTGGCTGTGATCAGGTCCACGAGTCCTTTGAAACCGGTGTGGGTGCCGATGGGTAGCTGCACGGGGACGCAGGCATCGCCGAAGGCGCCTCTACAGCTTTCCACTGCCTTGGCGAAGTCGGCGTTTTCTCGATCCATGCGGTTGACGAAGAGGGCGCGGGGGATGCCCCTCCCGACGGCGATGTCCCAGCAGCGGACGGTGCCGGTCTCCACGCCTGCCACGGCGGAAAGAAGGGTGATTGCGGCATCGGCGGCGTAGATTCCGCCGATCAACTCGCCAGCAAAATCCAGTGTGCCCGGTGTGTCGATGAGGTTGATGATCGTCTCGTTGTGATCCAACCGTAGGAGTGAGGTGCTGATGCTGAACTTTCGGGCGATCTCCTCCTCGTCGAAGTCACTGACCGTGTTGCCTTCGTTGACGCTCCCCCGGCGCGATTCGGCGCCGGTATCGAAGTTCATGCTCTCCGCCAGGGTGGTTTTGCCAACGCCTGAGTGTGAGACGAGGACTACGTTACGCAGATCGGCCATTTAGCTTTCCTTTGAAGGGTCCGATACGTTAAGCCCCCAGTCTAAAAAAGGGGGACATCAGTTTACCCCCCTACAAGTGGCAAGTCAAGGGAGGTTACCAGACGGGAAGGCTGTCATCTACTTCGAGATTATCGGTGAGCTGTCTCACTTCGGAGCCGTCTGCCTTCATGGTGCAGATCTCCCAGTCGCCGTTCTCCAGGCGGGCGAAGACGATCCGTTCGCCGTCGGCGCTCCAGCTGGGGTAGCGCTCCTGGCTCCAACCCTCGTAACCGGTGAGTCTAAGCGGTTCCGAGCCATCCAGCGCGATGACGTAGATGTCGTAGGTGCCGCCAGAGTCACCGGCGAAGGCTATTCGTTTGCCATCCGGGGACCAGGCTGGATCGTTGCAGTGGAAGGAGATGCCGCCGTAGAGCCGCCGTACACCGGATCCATCGGGGTCGGCCAGGTAGATGCCGAAGTAGCCCTCCCGTTCGCTGGCGAAGGTGAGGAGCTTTCCGTCGGGGCTCCAGGATGAGCCCTCGTCTATGCCCGGTGAATCGGTCAGCTGAATGGGGTTCTCCCCCGTCTGGTCCATCACCCACAGCTCCCAATCGCCGGTGCGCTCGGAATCGAAGGAGATCCGGCCGTCCGGGGTGAAGGCGGGGCGGTCCTCGTCCGCCGCGGTGTACGTCAACCGCGTCGGTTCGCCACCCGCCGTGTCCATCACGTACACCTCGAGGTTACCATCGGCGTGCCGCGAGACGAAGACGATCCTTTTCCCGTCCGGCGATAGGGCGGGGTGGGGGTCCCAACCAGGTTGTAACACTTTGGTCAACTGTCTCAACTCCCCCCCATCGGTGTTGATCGCGAAGAGGTTGTTCCCCACGCCGTCCCGATCGGAGGCGAAGTAGATGTGATCGCTCAGGCGGGGCAGGCAACCGGCGAATAGGAGGATGACCGAGGCGAGGATAAGTGTGGCGGCTTTTCGCATAGATACTTCTTGGAGCGCCCTTTACTTTGGCTAACGCGGTGGAGGATAACATATCCGTCCCAAATCTTCCCCCGCTTGCATTAAGGTCGCATTGATGCTACACTATGGCTTGTAAGTAGAAAGATACCCTGGGAGATTTGATGGCTAAGAAGAAGGGTTGTCTTTACCTGGTGGGCACCCCTATCGGCAATCTTGACGACATCACCGCGCGGGCCATCGAGATCCTCAAGATGGTTGACGTAATCGCCTGCGAGGACACCCGGCAGACCCGCAAGCTCCTTGCCCATTACAAGATCAATAAGAAGCGCCTTCTGCGCTGCGACCAGCATATAACCTATGCCGTGGGTCGCGAGCTGGTCGAGCTTTTTAACCAGGGGCTCTCCATCGCCTACGTATCCGACTCCGGGATGCCGGCCATCTCAGACCCCGGTTCGGCGCTGGTGAGGCTCTGCGTGGACAACCACATCGACGTCGTCCCCATTCCCGGCCCCAACGCCGCAATCACGGCCCTCGCCACCAGCGGTTTCGCCGGAGCGAGCTTCATCTTCGAGGGCTACCTTCCCCGGAAGCCTCAGGAGCGCCAGACCCGCATCCAGTGCCTGAAAGGCCTCGAGATGCCCATAGTCATCTACGCCAGCCCCCATCGTGTAAAGCGCATCCTCAAGGACATCGCTGTGGAGATGCCGGACCGGGGGGTCGTCGTCTGTCGTGAGATGACCAAGGTCAACGAGGAGATACTCCGGGGGACGGCGGAGGAGGTCAACCTCGAACTGAACGAGGATCGGACGCGGGGAGAGTTTGCCGTGGTTGTTGACCGCGCGGCCGATTCCGAGGATAACCGTTTCGTGATGGACAACGTGCCGACGGACCGGGTCGAGCGGGCGCTTAGAATCTGCATCCAGAACTTCGAGATGAGCCCCAACAATGCCAGCAAGGTCATCTCGGCCATCCTGGGGATCCCCAAACAGGAGATCTACCATCTTGCGGTCACCATCCCCCGTCACCGACCACCGCGATAGATCGGGCCGGTGTAGGGAAGCGGAAGCAGAAGATTGATGGATTTTCGGCAAGCCCAACGGTTTGCCCTTTTCTACCCCCTCGTAAATGGTCATCCACCGGTACCGTTGGGGTTACCCCGGGTGCCGGTTTTAGGTACAATTGGGTCGTTCAACCCTGCGAGGTGTTTTGTTTCTCAAGAGGGTCTCCATCTCGGGCTTTAAGAGCTTCCCGGACTCGATTGATCTCAACTTTCGCGAGGGCGTAACGGCCATCGTCGGGCCCAACGGCTGCGGGAAGACCAACATCGCGGACGCCATCCGCTGGGCGCTGGGTGAGCAGCGGGCGAAGAACCTCCGCGGTCGTCAGATGGTGGACGTCATCTTCTCCGGTTCCGAGGCGCGCAAACCGGTGGGCATGGCCGAGGTTTCACTCCTCTTATCCAACGAGGACCAGGCGCTTCCCGTCGAATACACCGACATCCTCATCTCCCGTCGTCTTTTCCGCTCCGGTGAGTCCACCTACCTCCTCAACCGTCGTCCGTGCCGGTTGAAGGATATCCACAACCTCCTCCTCGATACCGGCATCGGAACCAACACCTACGCAATCATCGAACAGGCGCAGGTTGACCTGATCCTTTCCAAGGAGCCTCTGGAGCGGCGGGAACTCTTCGACGAGGCGGCCGGCATCGGTCGGTACAAGAAAAGCCGGGCCGAGGCGCAGAAAAAGCTCGAGGAGACCGAAAACCAGCTACTGCGGTTGACCGACCTCCTTGAGGAGATAGGGACCCAACTCCGCTCGCTTAACAGGGAGGTGAAGAAGGCGGAGCGCCACCGGCAGCTGGGAGAAGAGCTCCATAGGGTTGAGGCGGAAATTAGCCGTTACCACTGGCAGACCCATCAACAGAAGGTCGAGGAGTTGGAGGGTTCCCTCACCGAGGCCGAGGACCGGCGGATCGCGATCTCGGCGGAACTCTCGACCTTGGACGCCGAGATAACCAGGATTGGAGAGGCTCAGCTTTCGGTTCAGAATGAGCTCAGCGACGCGGAGAACCAGCGTTACAGTTCACTCGCGCAGGTGAAGGACTACGAGAATCGGCTGAGCATCTCCCAGGAACGCCAGGCCGGCCGCAGACGCCGGCGAACCCAGATTGAGGCCGAGATTGCCCGGATTGGCGAGGAACGGGAACGGATAAAGGCCCGCCTCGAGAAAACCGACCGGGAGAAGGAGCAACTCAGACAGCGGTTGGAATCCTCGGATGTGTCCCTCGGTAACCGGCAGGCCGCCCTTGACGGGCTTACGAAGAATCTCGAAACCGCCGAGAGCCAGGCCTCGCGGCTGGGCTCGCGGCTAATCGAGCTGGCCGCCCTTTCTACCGGTCACGAGCGGGCCAAGGTCGAGCGTCAGGCGCGCCTCGATTCCCTGAAGCGCGAGCTTGATACGCTTGCCGGGAACCTGGAGTCCGACCGACGGGAGAAGGAGGAGAACGAACGGCGGTTGACCGAGCTCACCGCCGCGGGGCAGAAGCTGAGTGGCCGGCTGGACGCTCTCGAAGAGCGCACCACCGAGACGATCGAACTCCAGCGGGAGGTGAACCGAGAGCTCGTCGAAGCCTCGGAGAGAACCCGGCGGGAGCTTGAACGTCTGAACCGCGCCCGGGCCGAGCTGGAAAGCCAGGAGAGGATACACGTCCGTCACGAAGGCTACCGCCGCGGTGTGGCGGCGGTGCTGGCCGCCTCTGAAAAGGGCGTACTCTCCGGGATCATCGGCGCCTTGGCCCAGCTCGTCCGAACCGATCAAAAGTACGAGGTCGCCGTGGAGGCCGCCCTCTCATCCTCGGCCCAGGCCGTCGTCTGTCGGACCGAGGCGGACGCCCGCCGGGCGGTGGACCTTCTGAAGAGGTTGCGGGCGGGGAGGGTGCGTTTCCTTCCCCTGGATCTGATCCGGCCCTGGAGTCCGGTGTACTGTGCCGCCGAGATTAACGCCGCCGGGCTCATCGGTGACGCACTCCGTCTGGTGACTTACTCCGACGAGGTGGCCCCCGCCGTGGAGTTTGCTCTCGGTGGCTGTCCGGTCGCCGAAACCCTCGACGTGGCCGTGGGTATCCTCCGGGAGTGGCGCGGCAAGGTTAGCTTCCGGCGCATCGTCACCCTGGAGGGAGAGGTGGTCGAGGCCTCAGGCGCCATTGCGGGGGGGACGCGCGAGGGCTTGGCCGAGGGGCTCCTCTCACGGGTCAGAGAGCTGGATCAGCTCACCGATAACCTCAAAGAGGTTGAGGAGTCGTACCGGGAGGCCCGTAAGCTCGAGGATGATCTCCGTCAGAAATTCTCCTCCGCTGATCAGACCCTCGTCGCCCAACAAGAGCGGTCTTCCGAGGTCAGGCTCGAGTTGGAGCGTAACCGTATAGAGTTGGAACGCCTGGGCGGCGAGATCTCGCGTTTAGAGGCGGGGATCGAGCTGTCCCAGGTGCGTGGGCGGGAGATCGAGGGTGAGCTTGCCGGGTTGGAACCGTTGCCGGATGAAACCGGTTTAAGCCCCGAGGATGAGGCGACCCTGCGGGAGGAGCATTCCGCTTCCGTCGCCCGTGTGGAGAGGCTGGCCGCCGAGGAGAAACAGGCCCTCGACGAGCTGAACGAAGAGCGCCTCGCTCGAAGCAGGCTGGAATCCCAGCTCGAGAACCTGACCGGGCAGATCGAGCATCTTGGGAGGGATCTCACCGCCCTCGACGGGCAGATGGGATCCTTTCAGAATGAACTAAACGAGCTGGAGAAGGAATCAACCGACGCGGACTCCGATCTGGAGAGGCTCTCCTCTGAGGTTGCCCAGCTCACCATAGACAAGGAGGACGAGGAACGCGAGTTTCATCGGATCCGGCGTAAGCTGAACGAGATCACCGTGGAGCTTGGGGAGAAGATGGGCGCACGGGGGTCCGTTGCCGCCCGTGCCGGTGAAGTGGAAAAGGACATCTCCGAGCTCACCGTGTCCCTGGCCGGAGAGAGGGCGGAACAGGATCGTCTGGTGATCGAGTCCAGGGAACGCACCGGCCATGACATCAACCAGCTACGACTTGCCGAGGATTTCGATCTCGCCGAGGCGCACAAGCGAACCGAACGTCTCCGCCGGCACCGGGAGCGTCTTGGCGAGATAAACTACGGCGCCAAGGCGAACTATGACGCCGCCTGTGAACGCCGCGATTTTCTCCGTTCCCGAACCGATGAGCTGGAACGGGGAACCGAGAGCCTGAAGGAATCCATCATTCGCCTGAATGCCGAGGCGAGCGAGCGCTTTCTACTGACCTTCAACCGGGTTGTGGTCAGCTTCGAGGGAACCTTCAGGAGCCTCTTCGAGGGCGGCGAGGCCAAACTGGCCCTCACCGGGGGTGACCCCCTGGAGGGTGGGATCGAAATTGATGTGCGTCCACCCGGAAAGGGGTACCAGCCCCTTTTAGGCCGTTCCGGCGGTGAGAGAGCGCTTACCGCCATCGCCCTCCTCTTCGCCCTCTTCGAGGTCAAACCCAGTCCTTTTTGCATCCTGGACGAGATTGACGCCCCTCTCGATGACGCCAACGTGGATCGCTACCTGACGCTCCTATCCCGATTCGCGCCGAAGAGCCAGTTTCTCGTCATCACCCACAACCGCCGGACCATGGAGGCCGCTGACACCCTGATCGGGGTCACCATGGATGAGCCCGGGGTGAGCAGACTCTACAGCCTGGCCTTCTCCGGGGGACGTCTGGTGACCGAGGAGGACCAACGCTCCTTTTCCCTCAAAAAAAGGAAGAAGGCCTGAGGGTGATTTGCGACCGGTCCCGGTAAAGGAAAACCTCCCGCGGGAGGTTTTGTTGTGGTGTGGCTGTCCGCTTTTATGTAAGGTCTAGTATCGGTTTGAAGGTTGCCAGCAGAGCTTTCGTTGCTGGTGATTCGGGCAGGCTTAACACCATTGGTTTACCACTGTCACCAACCTCCACCGCCGCGGGGTCAATGGGCACGCTGCCGAGGAAGGGTACGCCTACCTCCTTGGTAAGCCGCTCCCCGCCCCCACGCTTGAAGAGGTCAATTTCCTTCCCGCAGTGGGGACAGACGAGCCCCGACATGTTCTCGATGATCCCGACGATGGGCATGCCGACCTTGCGGGCAAAACCGACGCTCCGGCGGACGTCGTCGGTGGAGAGTAACTGGGGGGTCGTTACCAGCAACCCCTTGGCTCCGATCACGAGTTGGGCGATGGAGAGCGGCTCGTCTCCGGTGCCGGGGGGCGAGTCTATGATCAACCAGTCCAGGTCGTCGGGTTGATC
>DAOVLG010000489.1 GCA_030631385.1 Candidatus Coatesiibacteriota bacterium
CCTGGGAGCGCTCGGTGGACGTATACGGGATGGACCCGAAACGCATCCATGCGGCGGTGTATAAGGAGGACGACGAAGCTTATAAACTCTGGCGGGAGGCGATCGGTCTTCCCTCAGACCGCGTAGTACGGTTGGGCAAGGAGGACAACTTCTGGGGACCGGCGGGGAAGACCGGCGCCTGCGGGCCGTGCTCGGAACTCTACTGGGACTCCGGACCCGAGTACGGCTGCGGAAAATCCGACTGCGCCCCCGGCTGCGAGTGCGACCGGTACGTGGAGTACTGGAACCTGGTCTTTCCCCAGTACGACATGCGACCCGACGGTACCCTGGCTCCCCTCGCCAAGCGGGGTATTGACACCGGCCTAGGCACCGAGCGCCTGGTGGCGATCCTCCAAGGGTTTACAAACAACTACGACACCGACCTCTTCCGTCCGATCATCGAGGCGGCGGCGGTCATCGTGGACCGCGATCCCCACGACCCCGGGGCGCGCCGGAGGCTTTGGGCCATCGCCGACCACGCCCGGGCGCTCACCGTGACCCTCGCCGAGGGCGTTTTCCCCTCGAACACCGGCCGGGGTTACGTCCTGCGGAGGCTCCTGCGGCGGGCCGGCAGGCTGGGTTACGAGCTGGACGTAAGGGAACCCTTCCTCTACCGGCTGGTGGACTCGGTCAACGACGTCCTCGGCACGAGCTACCCCGACATCGGACCCCAGGCCGAGCGGACGAAGGCCGCGCTCTGTCGTGAGGAGGAGCGCTTCCTCTCCACCATCGCCGGTGGGATGGAGGTATTTCAAAACATCGTCAAAGGCCTCGACGGGAACGTCATCTCCGGGCGCGACGCCTTCAGGCTGTACGACACCTTTGGCTTCCCGGTGGACCTGACGGCGGTGATGGCCGAGGAGCGGGGCCTTACGGTGGACCTGGACGGCTTCGAGCGCGAGCTCGACGCGGCACGTGAGACCTCGCGCGCCTCGGCTACGTTTCAGATAGCTGAAGACGGCCCCGTTGTTTCCGGCCTGAGAACCGTTTTCTGCGGGTACGACACCCTCGAGTTGGAGTCGCGAGTAGGTGCCATGTTTGACGCCAAGTACGGTTCCGTGGAAAGGTTAACCAAAGGACAGGAGGCGTTCGTATTCCTCGACGAAACTTCCCTGTACGCGGAATCCGGCGGACAGGTGGGCGATAGCGGCGTTCTGTCATCCTACGAAGGGGCCAACTTCAAGGTCACAAATACACATAAATACGGCAAGGCGTTTCTACATCAAGGTCGGCTCGAAGAAGGGGCTCTCAGGGTTGGGGATTTTATAAGTGTATCGGTTGACAAACTGCGTCGGCAACAGATCCAAATACATCACACCGCCACGCACATCCTCCACTGGGCCTTGAGGAAAATCCTGGGCGAGCACGCCACCCAGGCCGGCTCCTGGGTCGGCCCGAATTACTTCCGCTTCGACCTGAACCACCCCAGGGCCATCACCGACACAGAGCTGGAGGAAATCACCCGCCTGGTCAACGAAAAGATACTCCTAAACGACCCGGTTCGCTGGCGCACCGTTTCACTGGAGGAGGCAAAGCGCCTCGGCGCGGTTATGCTCTTCGGCGAGAAGTACGCCGACG
>DAOVLG010000442.1 GCA_030631385.1 Candidatus Coatesiibacteriota bacterium
GATAGACAAGTCTGTTTCCGCCGGGCCGCCGTCGGTGTCTACGACGCAGCCGCCGGTGAGAAAGAACACCGGGACAACGAGAAGAATGGTGAAGAGTCTACCCATATCCGTGGCTAGATCAAAAGGCCCAGGGTGAAGAGGTGTGTCTCGCCGAGGTCGCCGTAGTCGGCGTAGGCGTAGTCCAGATTTAAAAGCGCCGTTTTCCAAAGACCGAACTGGAAACCGGCTCCGAAGGAGAAGGTGGCCGTGTCGTGCCCCAGCCGGTAGCCGCCCCGGAGGCTGATCATATCGAAGAGGGTGTACTGGAGGCCGAAGGCGCCGTAGGGCTCGGCGTAGACCGGGTAGACCCCGTCCGCCAGGAGGGTGATCCGGTGCCGGGGGGTGTCGAAGATCTCACCGGCAGCGCCCAGGCGGAGGGTGATCGGCAGCGGGCTTTTCAGGGTCACGTACCTGACGTCGGGGCCGAGGTTGGTGGCGGTGAGACCGAGGCGGAGGCGGTTCAACGGCTGGTAGGAAAGCCCCAGATCGAAGGCTATGGTAGAGGCGTTGGCGTCGTCAATGCGCGAGTAAACGTAGTTTATCGTTGCGCCCGCGCCGAAACCCTGGAACAGTTCGACTCCGTAAGAGATCCCGGCCGCCAGGTCCGCCGCCGGGAACTCTCCCGTAGGTACGCCGTCCTCGTCGTAGCCCTGCAGGGTCCCGTAGGAGAGGTACCGGACCGAGAGCGCGACGCTCCCGGCCTCACCCCCGACCAGCGGGAAGGCGTAGGCGCCGAACTCGAAGGTCAGGTCGGCCAGGTACTCGTCGTGGGTGAAGGTAACCGAATGCCGGCGGTTCTTGGAGAGAAGCGCCGGATTGAGCACCGCGGTCTCGGCGTCCAGGGCGTCGGCCACGAAGGCTTCCCCGAGCGCCAGGGCCCTCGCTCCGACCCCGAGTCGCAGGAATGGCAGGGCGGCCGTACCGGCGTCCTCCTCGGCGGCCATTGTGGTCAATGCCAGCAAGCCAATCGCGTAAATCCACCAACGGGTTTCCATCAGTACCTCCTTCACCCTTCCCCATTATAGGAGATAATGACCCCGCTGGCCAGGATTAACCCGCGACAAGTTGGATGAAGCGGTCGCCGTAGATGAGCCAGGCCGCTGCCAGGCGGATGGCGAGTGGCAGAAGGGCCAGGGAGACGGACTGAACGACGCCGAGATGCAGCCCCCGGAGGGACCCCAGGGTCAGGTAGACCAGGATCAGGGCGAGGACCAGCAGGGGCCCGAAGATGGGGACGATGAGGAAGATGTAGGCCGTCGCGCTGTAGGAGACGACGCGGAGCACATCGGGAAAGGGGAGCCGCCCGTTGTAAAGTCTCCCCAGAGCTAAGAGGGCGGCGGTGTCGAGGAGGAGCAGTCCGGCCAGCCCCAGCACGTTCAGAAGAATGTGCCAGGGTACGGATCCACCCCGGATGAAAAGTTGGACCAGCGTGGTCAGGACGGCGGATATAAAAAGTATCAACCCGGCGTAGAGGAAGGCGTACCAGGCGCCTCGTCCCCGGGGCATCCCCCCGAATAACCCCCCCGGCCTGGATATTACGCCCCAGAAGGTCTTAACGAACCTCCCCGGTCTTCGGTTTCGTTCCCAGCCGGCCGGCGGGTTGTCGTCTTCCCCTCTTCCCATGCAGGCTGTGCATATCCCGGCCTCAGCCATCCCGTCGCATTCGGTGCAGAGAAAATCCCCACAGTGCCGGCAGCCGGCGACGGCGGGGCGGTCGGGGTGGTTGACGCAGTAACCGGGTATCTTCTTATCGCTCAACAGTACCGGAGGTGCCGTCACACCTTTACTTGGGGTGGATGTAGGTTGATTTCACCGAGGTTTGGGAGTACTTCTCGATGAACCTCTCGACCATGTCCCGGGCCACGTCGTCGGAGTACTGCACCGGTGGCGACTTCATGAAGTAGGCCGATGGACCCTCGAGGATACCGCCGACACCGGCATCCAGGGCCAGC
>DAOVLG010000078.1 GCA_030631385.1 Candidatus Coatesiibacteriota bacterium
CGATCCCAGGCCCGAGGCGTTTTGCGTCTTCGAGTACGTCTACTTCGCCCGCCCCGACTCCATCCTCCGGGGCAAAAGCGTCTACGACGTGCGCAAGGAGCTGGGTCGCCGGCTGGCCGGACAGCTCGCCTCCTCCGGCATCACCGGCGACGTGGTGATCGCCGTGCCCGACTCGTCGAACCCGGCCGCCCTGGGACTCGCCCAGGCCTCGGGCATCCCCTTCGAGTTCGGGCTCATCCGCAGCCACTACGTGGGCCGCACCTTCATCGAGCCCAAGCAGCAGATCCGCGACTTCGGCGCCAAGCTCAAGTACAATCCCGTCCGCTCGGTGCTGAAAGGGAGGCGCGTCGTCTGCGTGGACGACTCCATCGTGCGCGGCACCACTTCAAAGAAGATCGTCAAGATGCTGAAAAAAGCCGGCGCCGCCGAGGTCCACCTCGCCATAAGCTGCCCACCCTGGCGCTACCCCTGCTACTACGGCATAGACGTCAGCAACTACATGGAGCTCATCGTCAACGAGAGCTCCTCGATGGAGAAGGTGCGCGAGTTTATCGGCTGCGAGTCGTTGACGTATCTGACCCTGGAGAACCTGTTGGAAGCCACGGGTCTGCCCGTGGACAGTTTCTGCCACGCCTGCTTCGACGGGAGCTACGTGATCCCGCCGGAGGCGCCGGTCCACCGCGCCGGTGAGCCCCAGCTCTTCCTCGGCCTCTCCTCGGCGTCGGCCTACAAGGAGGGTGAGTTCCCCGAGGGGGAGGGGTAGGGTTCGTTTGTTTGCTCGTAGGGGCGGACCTTTAGGTCCGCCCGGGAGCGGTTGCGAAATGAGGCCCGTTGAACCGGGGTCGTGATCCGTCCGGTGATTCGGGGTCGTATTATGTGACCCGTCCGGTGTGCCAGGCGTGAGCGGAGGTTGGATTCATGGCGGAGAACCCCTTTGACAACGTCAAGGACCAGATCGGCTGTTGCGGTATCTGGTGCGGGAGCTGCGGCGCGGGCAACGGCGCCCTCGGTGAGCTATCCCGGCGCTACGCCGATCTCGTCCGTAAGTACGGCCTGCCCCACTGGGGACCGAAGGACGTGGACTAAGATAAGCTTAAATCGTGGCTCGACCTCATTCGGGACATGCCCCTCTGCAACGGTTGCCTGCAGGGGGACGGCAACCCGGAGTGCAAGCTGCGACCCTGCGCCGAGGAGCGTAACTTACCCGATTGCGTCGAGTGCGACCGCTTCGGGTCCTGCGAGCACGACGAGGAGCTCAGGAAAGTGCGCGACGGCGCCCTCGACGCCGGGTTCTTCGTCAAGCAGGAGAAGGCCGACCGGCGGAAGCTCATCGAGGCGTGGACGGCCGAGCTGGCGAGCCGCTGGCCCTCAAGCGTTTTGTTCCTGGAGGACTGACGGCCGTCGAGCCGACCGTGCCCCGGTTCAACCATAGGCCGTACAAAGAGATCGCAATGGCGGAGTATGATATTGTAGACGTAACACCGGCCAATCTCGAGCGTTACGACCTCTTCTGTAAGAAATCCAAACCCAAGGAGGTCGGTTACCAGCAAAAATCAGTCTGGTTCAGGGATCGCTTCGCCGAGGGGCTGCGCATCAAGCTCCTCCGGGTGGACGAGGGCAAGAAGGATCTGGTGTCCCGCGGTTTCATTGAATACGTTCCGGCTGAGTACGGCTGGCGGGTGGTGAACGCCGATGGTTACATGCTCATCCACTGCATCTGGGTTGTGGGTCGGAATAAGAAAAAAGGGTACGGCACGGAGCTATTGCAGGCCTGTATCGAGGATGCCCGCCAATCCGGGATGAAAGGCGTGGCGGTCGTGGCCAGCAAAGGGAATTGGCTGCCCGGTCCCGAGTTGTTTGCCAAACACGGCTTCGAACTGGTTGACACCGCTCCTCCCGTGTTCGAGTTGAAGGTTCGCAGGTTCAACGATGCGCCCGATCCCTACTTTCCAACCGATTGGGACGCGCGGCTTGCTCGGTATGGAAAGGGTTTGACCATCGTCCGCTCGCATCAGTGCCCCTATATTGACGATGCAACCGACATAATCCTGGATGCGGCGGAGGAATTGTGTATGGAAAGCAAGGTCGTCGAACTCGCAACCTCCAGCCAGGTGCAGGAGCGCTCGCCCTCTGTTTATGGGGCGTTTAACGTGGTTTATGATGGTAAGCTGGTGAGCTACTGCTGGCTATCCAAGAAGGATGCTCCGAGGGTGCTGAAAGAACTGCGGGGTTAGTGTGAGGCGGGATTAATGGGGGGTAGAGATGCCGAAAGAGTTCAAGATGTTCCCCATCGGCCACATACGCAGAACCGAAGACGGGGTCCATTTAGAGATACTTGATCCCTACCGGCCGGCAATGATGCTGCTTGACAAGTTCAGTCACCTCATCGTGGTGTGGTGGGCGGACGAGCACGATAACGAGAAGAGTCGCTCCGTCACGCAGACCAAGCCCCCGTACGCCGAAGATAAGCTCACGGGGGTATTCGCCACCCGGGCGGAGTACCGGCCAAACCCGGTGGCTATCACGACCTGTAAGATTCTGGAAGTAGATGAAGAATCCGGCATCATCCGTGTTCCCAATCTCGATGCCTACGACGGTACGCCTATCGTTGATCTCAAGGCCTACTTCCCGGTGTGCGACCGGGTGAAGGAGGCGCATATCCCGGATTGGCTCTCCGACTGGCCGGAATGGATGCCCGACGAGGGCTGGGGGCCGTAGGATTGAGGAGGAAACGGTATGGCTTTTGAACTACCCGAGTCTTTTACCATCGCCAAACAGATGGATAAGGAGTTAAAGGTTAAGAAGATAGAGCGCGCCTGGATGGATGAGAAAGAATGCGCCACGTTTACAAAACGGCGGTGGGGTTAGGAAACTCCGCCCTACGAAAAAACATGCGCCTTCCCCTGTAGGGCGGGGATTCCCATCCCCGCCGGATTCCCTCTCCTACCGAGGAGAACGCCATTGTCGAACAAGAGCAATCCGTACAAAAAGGCCGGGGTGGACGTGGGCGCCGGGGAGCGCTTCGTCGAGGCGATACGCCCCCTGGCCGAGGCCACGCGCATCCGGGGCTGCGTGGATTCGGTGGGCGGCTTCGGCGCCGCCTTCGACCCCAAGGCCGCGGGATTGCGCGACCCGATACTGGTCTCCGGCACCGACTCGGTGGGCACCAAGGTCCTCCTCGCCATCCGGGCCGGCGTACACGACACCATCGGCATGGACTGCGTGGCGATGAACGTCAACGACGTGCTGGCCGTGGGCGCGCGGCCCCTGTTTTTCTTAGACTACCTGGCCTCGGGGAAGCTGGAGCCCGAGCGGGACAAGGCGATCCTGACCGGCGTGACAAAGGGCTGCCTCCAGGCCGGTTGTGCGCTCATCGGCGGCGAGACGGCCGAGATGCCCGGTGTGTACAAAATCGGCGATTACGACCTGGCAGGCTTCGTCGTCGGGGCGGTGGAGCGCGGTCGGGAGTTCTCCCCGAAGCGGGTGAAGCCGGGGATGACGCTCGTTGGTCTGGGCTCGTCGGGACTACACTCCAACGGCTTCTCCCTCGTGCGGAAGTTGGTCTTCGAGGAGGCCGGACTGGAAACGGACTCACATGTAAAAGAACTCGGCTGCACCGTGGCCGAGGAGCTGTTGAAGCCCACGCGCATCTTCTCCAAACTGCTGCCCCTTTTCAACAAGCACAAGGTGGCATCGCTGGCGCACATCACCGGGGGCGGCATCGCCTCCAACCTGGCGCGGGTCATCCCGCCGGGTCTCAAGGCCGTCGTCAAACGGAATACCTGGCCCCGGCAGCCGGTATTCGCCTGGCTCCAAGAGCTAGGTAAGCTCTCGACCGAAGAGATGGAGCGGGTCTTCAACTGCGGCCTCGGCCTGATCGCCTGCGTACCGGCGAAGCGTGCCGACGCCCTGGTGGCCGACCTGTCCTCCGCCGGCGAGTTCGCCTACCAGGTGGGCGAGGTGGTGTCCAACGGGGATGAGGGCCTCCGGGTGGAGGTGGTGGATTAAGGTTTTAGCGTTAGGTTTGTCGTTTTGAGCCCTTTGATTAATTCCTTTTTCACCCCCTCACCCGTGGGCGACTACTCCCCCCCTAAAGGGGGCGAGGGAACGTGGGGGCGACCCTACGAGAGTCGCCCGCGGGCGGGGACAGAGCCCCGCCCCTACGGGAAACCGAGGATATATTATGGACACAAACGATACCGAACATATCTGTCCGCCGTCGGCGTTGAAGAAACTCAACAACCCTCTCCGCCGATTGGTCCACAATCCCCGGAGGCTCTTCGGCGAATACATACATCCTGGGGACACCGTGCTCGATCTCGGCTGCGGCGGGGGTTTCTTCACCGTTGATCTGGCCCGGATGGTCGGGGAGGACGGCCGGGTGATCGCGGTGGACGTCCAGCAGGAGATGCTCGACTTCACCCGCAAAACGGTGGAGAAAAAAGGGGTTCTCGACCGGGTCACCCTGCACCTCTGCCGGAGCGATGACCTCGCCCTCGACGGCGTGTCGGCCAATTTCGCCCTGGCCTTCTACCTGGTCCACGAGATTCCTGACCGGGAGGCCTTCTTCGACCAGGTTGCGCGGGCGCTGAAACCGGGGGCCCGCTTCATGCTGGTCGAGCCCAAGGGGCACGCCTCGCCCCCTCTTTTTGAAAAAATTCTCGCCGATGCCGAAGCGGCTGGATTAAAACAGGAGCGACCCTTAAGGATCGTTATGAGCCGGGGCGTTTTTTTGCAAAAGATATAGTAAGCCCAGGGTGAATAATCGGCTTATTTATACCCGCTCTTATTTAAACCAAGTAGGAAGTATCCCCTTGGCAGGAACGGTCCGGGTATGGCAAAATCTGGGCTTGTTTGTGTCCGTGTTTTAAACGGACGACCTCCGCTTCCCAGCCACAGAGGCAGACCATGCCCCTGACCTTCTCCGGCGGCGTTCATCCCCCCGAATCGAAGCACCTCACCTGTGCCAAGCCCATCGAGCCGGCCGGGCGCCCCACCGAGATCATCGTCCCCCTCTCCCAGCACATCGGCGGCCCGGCGACCCCCGTCGTCGAGAAGGGCGACGAGGTTTCAGCCGGGCAGATGATCGGCGAGCCGTCGGGTTTCGTCTCGGCTCCCGTTCACTCGCCGGTCTCGGGCACGGTGAAGAAGGTCGCCGACCACCCCCACGTCATGGGGGGCGAGAAGCCGGCGGTGATCATCACCCCCGCCGAGGGCGAGGACTCCTGGACGCTGATGGAGCCTTTCACCGATCTGGACCGGACGCCGGTCGAGAAGCTGGTGGAGCGGATCCGGGAGGCGGGCATCGTCGGCCTCGGCGGCGCCACCTTCCCCACCAGCGTCAAGGTCGTCCCCCCGAAGGGGCACTCCTTCGACACGGTCATCCTGAACGGGGCCGAGTGCGAGCCCTTCCTCACCTGCGACCATCAGCTCATGCTCTCCAGGGGCGCCGAGATCGTCAAGGGGCTGAAGATTCTCCTGAAAATCACCGGGGCCCAGACGGGCGTCATCGGCATCGAGGCCAACAAGCCCGATGCGGTGAAGCACCTGGAGGAGCTGACCAGGCACACGGCCCACATCGTCGTCGCCGTGTGCAGGGTCAAGTACCCCCAGGGCGCCGAGAAGCAGCTCATCAAGTCCATTCTGGATCGTGAGGTCCCGGTGGGCGGCCTACCTTTCCAGGTCAAGGTTTTGGTGCAGAACGTTGGCACGGCCTATGCTATCTGGGACGCCGTGGTAAACGGCCGTCCCCTGGTGGAGCGCGCGGTGACCGTCACCGGGCCCATCGTCGCCGAGCCGAGGAACCTCTGGGTCAAGGTCGGCACCCCGATCGGCGAGATCTTGGAGCAGTGTGGCGGCCTGACCGATGACGCCGCCCGCTTCATCCTCGGCGGACCGATGATGGGCCTGGCCCAGCACCGCTTCGACATCCCGGTGACCAAGGGCACCTCGGGGGTGCTGTTCCTCCCGCCGCCGCGGCCCGAGGACTTCATCGCGACCCCCTGCATCCGCTGCGCCCAGTGCGTGGACGTGTGCCCGATGAATCTGGTGCCCTGCGAGGCGGCCACCTTCTCCGAGGCGGAGATGCTGGACGAGGCCGAGGCCTACGGCGCCGGGGACTGCATCGAGTGCGGCTCCTGCTCCTACGTCTGTCCGGCGAGGCGGCACCTGGTCCAGTCCATCAAGGTCTCCAAGCCGGCGGTTTTAAAGCGCCGCGCCGAGAGGGCCAAGTCCGCCTGAGCGCGTTTCTACGGTTTTAAAAAAATGCGCGTACCTGTTCATGGTGCTAGTACAGCCCCTTTAACCCCATAGGGGAGGGTCAACCTACCCTCCCGCGGGCGACCGTGGACGGTCGCCCCTGCGGAAGATGAGCCGTTTTTAAATGTAGCTGTTTGGGAGAAAACGCCAGATGCCCAAAGACGACGAACTCAAGGCCGGGGATTCACCCGAGAATGGCGAGGCGGCTTCGGAAGAGAAACCGAAGCCAAAGCCCGTGGCGAAGAAGGAGAAGGAGCCGGAGAAGACGTACCGGCTGACCGTCTCCAGCGCGCCGCACCTGAAAAGCCCCGAGGACACGGCGAAAATCATGCGCTGGGTGATCATCGCCCTGGTGCCGGCCATGGCGGGGGCGGTGTACTTTCAGGGCTGGCGGTCGCTCTTACTGGTGGCCATCGCCGCCGCGAGCGCGATGTTTTTCGAGGCGGTCATCCGGCTACTCACCAAGAAGCCGTTGACCATCCTGGACGGCTCGGCGGCGCTGACCGGCATTCTCCTGGCCTTCAATTTACCCTACTACGTCCCGTGGTGGATGCCGGTGGTGGGCAGCTTCGTGGCCATCGCCATCGCCAAGCAGGCCTTCGGCGGTCTGGGGCACAACCTGTTCAACCCGGCGCTGGTTGGGCGGGCGGTGCTCCTGGCGGCCTGGCCGGTCCACCTGACCACGGATTGGTTCAACCACGCCGAGGGCGCCCAGGTTTTGCCCCGGCTTTTTAATCTCTCCGGCACCACCGTGGACGCCGTCTCGACGGCCACGCCGCTGGCGGTGATGAAAGGGGCCGCGGCCACCCTCTCCAACTCGGGGGCCGCCCCCGAGGCGGTGGCCCAGGCCAAGTTGGAATTGGTGAAGGCGGCTTGCAAAGATGTGCCGGTGATTGTGAATGCCGACGCCTCCGTTCTCATGGCCGAAGTGCGGAAGCTTCGCGAGGCCCTCACCACTTTCGCGATTGATGGGAAGGCCGA
>DAOVLG010000120.1 GCA_030631385.1 Candidatus Coatesiibacteriota bacterium
CCCATCGTCGGCAACGGCGTACATGAAAAGATTAGCACCGTCGGTTGGTACTGGGATAAGAAGATTCGGATCAACTAAGTAGGCGCCATCGTCTGTGTCAATTTGTGTATACCAAATATCAAATAATCCTGATGTATTCCTTCGCCAGAAAACATGGGCATGACCTTGAAAATCTACGGCTACGGTTGGATATCCATCAACAACGCCATCTTCCTCAAAGATACGTGTGGGAGGGATAGTCAAAGTCCCATCTTCTGCAACTTGAGCGTAACTCACATCATAGTAGACAGTAGCCCAAGCACTATCCCAGACAACGAACATCTCGTCATTTGGCGTGTATTTTGCAACGGGATAATCTTCGGGATGATCGCTATCAACGATAAAAATCGGATCGGACCAGGGGAAGTTATCAATAACCTGGCCAAAAACAGTTGTAGCAAGAAAGATACTGACAATTAAGCGTTTCACTATTTTATCTCCAAGGCTCCTTCACCGATAGTATAGTGTAGTAATAAGAGGTTAATAGAAAGGGGGGTACAATCTCCCCTTTCTTTAATTTGTGAAGACTACAAGATTATGGTGCGTTATCGTGGGTTGCGTCGTGGTGGAACTGTCCCCATTCGATGTCGCCCTCGGCGGACTCCTCCAGGGGGCCACCGTACCATGCTTCCTGGTCGACGTAGTCCACGGCGGAAACTACACTACAGACGCACAGTACTACAATTAACGTCGCGTATTTCATGGCACTCTTTGGTTTGATGACCAAACTACCGCGAAATTGCCAAACGTTTGACCAGAGAACCTGAATCCGATTCGAGCCGATAGAAGTAGATGCCGCCTGAAGTTGAACCGCAATCCCAGACGACGTGATGATGACCCATCACCCGGTGACCCTCGACGAGTACGGCAACCCGACGCCCGGAGAGATCGTACACGGTGAGATTCACCCAGCTATCATATGGTATTGAATACCGAAGGTGCACCTCATCGCGGGCCGGATCGGGGTAAGCGTCCTCCAAAGAGAAGGCGACTACAACGGCGGGGATTGGTACCTCCTCCGTCGGACCAAAGCGGTGGACTACCCCATGGGCATCCAGGACCTCGACCCAGTACTCCATCGTCGAACCAGGCTGGGGGTCCCGATGCAGGAACGTCCTCGCCGTCGAGGGGAGCCAGGATCGGTGTAGGTTTTCCGGAGATTCACCCTCAACGCATCCCAACACACCGACACCGGCTGGAAGCTCACCGGCGTAATCCCACCGGATCAACACACCCTCGTCCCGGAGCGCCGCCGACAGTCCGATAAGAGCTATGTCCGACTCGTCTTCGGTGGTAAAGTCGAAGGGATTCGGCGCCGTGGAACCGCCCAGGTGCAGGCCGTACTTAGACACCGCGTCCACCAGCTCGAAGGTGTAATCGGTGGTGAATTCGAAGTCGTCGTGGGTTAAGAGTGCGATGCGGTTGTACGTGGTCCACTCGGCCTCCCATCCACCCGGATCCGGTTCGCAGGTGAATTGAAGGAGAGAAGGATCGGGGTCCATCTCCACGTCGAAGGCCAGCAGGACCCGGAAATCCACCGGTACGTCGAACTCGTTATCGTAGGGCTCCGTGGCGACGAGTATCGGGGCGGTTGGAATCAGCCAGTTGACCTCAATCTCCCGGAAGTGCGGGCTGTTACCCGTATCCTGTGTCGAGAGGGACACGCGGTACTGGAAGTACCGGTCGCCGTCGTTGATATATTCGCTCAGATCGTCCCCCGAGGCGTCCACCGGTGCCCAGCCACCCATGTCGGTGTAATCGCCGGAGGAGCGCACGTCCACGGTGCAATCGGTGTCCGGCGCGAGGTCAACGGTCCAGTTGATCTCCCCCCAATCGGCCGTCGTGTCCTCGATGTCCAGGATGGAGCTGACCAGGTTGCCGTCCTCTTTGTACTCGATGGGCTCCCACCATCTGAGGTAGTACCCCATATCGGAGCCGCCCAAGATCTCATCGGTGCCGTCGGTGTCCATGTCACCGGTTTCGATGCAAATGGGGCGGAAGAAGTCAAGTATCTGTTCGGTCCAACTGTCGCACGATCCGTCGGCGTTCTCCCACCAGGTCAGGGAGTAGGAATTACTCGACACGATGACGTCGTTGTCGCCGTCCTCGTCGTAATCTACGACCTCGATGTCCTCAGCACCGTCGCCGCCGATCATGTGCTCGATCCAACTGTTGCCTCCACCGGTGACGTTCTCCCACCAACTCACCGGACCTTCATGTTCCTCCCCGCCCAGGACGTCGGCGTCCCCGTCCATATCCAGATCACAGACGCACACCGTTTTGGGGTTCTCCACCTCCGCGATGACGTGTTCCTCCCATTGCACGGCACCACCGAGATTCTCCCACCAGTAAAGCGTTTCATCATAATTGGAAACGCCCACGACGTCGAGGTCGTCATCTCCGTCCACGTCGTCCACCGCGATGCACGTCATCCCCCATTCCGCCTCGCCGATCAGGTGGATCGGCCAGTTCACCATGCCGGTATTTTCCCACCAGACGGCCGCTGTGTTGTAGTAGTGCGTTGTGCCAACAAGGTCAAGGTCGTCGTCGTCGTCCATATCTGCCGGGCAAATGCAGTACACGTATTCCGCCTCATCGTCAAGTACGTGGTACTGCCAACTGTCGCCGTCGCCGGTGAGGTTCTCCCACAGGGTGACGAAGAAGTCCGAGCTGTTCCTGGTTATTACGACGTCTACGTCATCGTCGTCATCGAAGTCGGCGCCGACGGCGCGTATCACCGCGTGGGCGTTATCGTCTATCGCGTGCTCGTTCCACCTCGTCCCGGAGCCGTCCAGGTTCTCCATCCAGGTGACCATCCGGTCACCGCGGGAGACGTGGATGATGTCTTCGTCGTCGTCGCCGTCCACGTCCACGACGTCGAGATCGACCGCCCCGTAGTAAACGCTGACGATGGGCTGGTAATTCGGTTCGTAGTCCAAGCGAAGCCCGAATAAAGTAAGACCGTGATGAATGTCGATCGCAGTGTCGTAATCGTCATACCAGTGCTCCACCGGCCCTGGGACGCCGTCCCCGCCGTCCCACTGCGACTGTGATTCACTCCCGGTCAGAGCCAACGTGAGCCGGAAGAGAAGGAGGACGGCTAGATATCTACTCATTTCCTCTCCAACGGTGTGAACAGATTACAAATATCCTCGACTTTGCCAGTGATGACTGAGTTTACCGAGCGATTACAAACCGCCGGCTGAGGGTCCCCATCTCGGTTGATAACACGCAAAGATACACGCCTGGTGAAGCGTCGGCGCAGTTCCAGACGATATTATTCCTCCCGATCGGCCACTCACCGTCGGCCAGTTCGGCAATCCGGCGACCGGCCAGATCGTACACCGTCAACTCCACCCTCCCCCCCACCGGGAGGTAGAAGGCAACGGTGAGGCTGTCGCCGGCCGGATTCGGGTAGACCGAAAGCGACGACTCCGAACCAAACTCGGGAACCGACACAGCCTCGGTGGGACCGAAGCGATCAACCGCCTCATCGCCCATGAGTCCTTCAAACACCTCAAGCCAATAAACGTACTCCACTCCCGGAACCACACCCCGATCCAGGTAACAAACCGCCTCACCGGAAAGACAACCTTCGTGAACCGGGATCAACCCGGTATCCGGGGATTGTCGTAACAGTCTAAAGCCAAAGGGACGATCCCCAGTGACGTTCCACTCGATCAGGATGCCCTCTCGTGTGGGGGAAGCGCTTAATTCAACGTCCCCAATCCCGGAGGCCTCGTCCCACTCCAGGTTGATTTCTGAAAAGATCGGGGATACGTCCGTGTCGGATGAGCTCAGGGATACCTTGTACTGGAAGTAGCGCAGTCCGTCGGGGATGATCTCCGTCAAATCGGTTCCCGAGGAAGGCACCTCCGACCAATCGCCCATCCGCTGTGGATCATCGGAGGCTCGTACGCCGACGGTTAATGATGTCCCATCCGGCGTGTCAGCTATCCACTCCAGAGGCCCCCAGGCGGCGGCTGCCTCCGTATCCAGGATCGAACCCACGAGCTCCCCAGACGGTCTAAATGCGGTGATCTCGAACCAGAGGATCCTGTCCTCCACCTTGACCGCGGCGCAGATATCCAGATCGCCATCGCCGTCTACATCGGTTGTGTGAACCTCTTGAGCGCCAATGGATGTGCGCACTCCGCGTTCACACCAGTTAAGCCCATCTCCACTGGAATTTTCCCACCAGGCGATATAGTTCATCATTTGATCAATAGCCGTTACGTCAAAGTCACCGTCCCCGTCCAGATCAGCCGCCTCCCCGGCGCAACCCTCGTACAGGTCATCATCTATATAGTGGTGCTCCCAGTCGGTTCCCTGACCGTCAATGTTCTCCGACCATCCAACGTGACTGCGTTCGGTGTACATGACATCGTAATCACCATCCCAGTCAACATCAACTGCATCCAGCGCGATGGGGCCGCTATAGGGTCCTACCTCGTGTTTGAGAAAGCTACCTCCATACCCATCTACATTCTCCCACCAAGCCGCCCTTTCCCCCCTGGCTCCACCCAAAACGTCTGCATCCCCGTCATGGTCGAAATCAACGGCGTAGACATCCTCAACGCCATCGTAGTCGTCGACCGTATGTTTTATCCACACATATCCGCCGCCGTCAGCATTCTCCCACCATACAACCTCATAATCCCATTCTATTGCACAAAAGAGATCAACATCGTCGTCGCGGTCAACATCAGCCGCTGATACGGCGCGCGGATGACGTGATTCTAAATCGATAGGAATTCTTAACCATTGACTGCCGTCACCGACCAGGTTTTGCCACCACGTAACTTCACTACTCCAAGAAGAGGCACCGACGATGTCGTCGTCGCCATCTCCGTCAATATCGATGGCGTATACGCATTCGGGGTCGCCGTAGCCTTCGTCGATAATCCTCTTCTCCCAATTATCTCCCGAACCGTCCAGGTTAACCCACCAAGCTACATCGTCACACCTTCCGGCACCGCCGATGATATCAACGTCGCCGTCACCGTCCAGATCGGAGGAGTAAACGCATTGTGCCCCGTCAAAATCCTCACCGACCACATGCATCAGGGGTTCTATGAGTGGGAAGGAGGAGAGGGCGAGCTGACCCGGGATGGCGAGCCAGGATGCATGATCGGCGGAGGCGAAGGTGTTACACCATTCAGTGACCGGACCCGGAACGCCCCCGCCGCCGGACCAGTCGGTCTGCGTCTCGCTCTCGGCGAAGACCGCCACCAGGAATGACATCACCAACAGAAGAGTCGTTCGCATCACTCCTCCACTTGCGATTACTGGAATCAAATAAAACTTGTCCAGCAATTACATTATAAAGCAAACCACCAGTCATTACAACGAATATGTGTGCCTACCGGCTCGACTCTCTTTGACGGCCTGGTCCCCGGCCTCCAGGCGTAGCGGGTGGGCACCGGCGGACTCCCCGGCGTCTGGGAGAACCCGATCCGCTTCACGGGCTACTACGACGACCCGCTCTTCGAGCACCGCTACGCGCGGGCGAGGTACTACGACCCGTACACGGGAGGCTCCTGGGGCGCGATCCGGTTAATTTCGAGTATGACAAAGCTACAATTGATCCCTCCTTACCCTTCACAATATACGAATCGATCTCACCCTATTGCATGCCGGCAGTCGGCGACATTGATGGCGACGGTGACGCGGAGCTAATCTTCGCCGCAGGCAGGAGAATCGTGGCGATCAACCTGGATGGCGACGCAGACGACATTGAGTGGGGCCAGTTCCAGCATGATGCGACTCACGATAACGCACCATAGTCTTGTAGTCTTCATAAATCAAAGAAAGGGGAGGTTGCACCCCCCCTTTCTATTAACCTCTTTTTACGCTATACTATTTGTGAAGGAGCCCTGGAGATAAAATAGTGAAACACGTAATCATCACTCTCTTTCTCGCTACAATCGTCTTTGGCCAGGTTATTGATGATTTCCCTTGGTCAGACCCGATCTACATAATCGACGGTGACCATACAGAAGATGACCCTGTCGCGAAATACATTCCCAACGACGAGATGTTCGTTGTCTGGTTTAGCGGTTGGCCCCTGATTTACAATGATATTAGCTACGCCCAGGTA
>DAOVLG010000470.1 GCA_030631385.1 Candidatus Coatesiibacteriota bacterium
AGAGGACCTTTTTAAGAATTTTAGATTCCTGCGAAAAGCCATTTTGACACCATTGTATTTCGAACGTAGGGGCGGGGCTCCGCCCCCGCCCGCGGGTGACCGCAGAGGGTCGCCCCTACGGTAAATCGCGACTTTTACTAGTGTTTTAATTTGATAATCATTTCTCGCGAGCGATGCTTTACTTCACCATTGAAAACAGGTAGGAGCCGACCTTTAATACGGCCCACCCTACTTTCATGGGTCAGAAATAAACCTTTTTAGTCCTGATAAGAGTTGTGATCCCTTCCATTAAAAGTGGGCTCGACAAACGGCCCGATCTTGTGTAACCTGGCCGCTCGTGGACCAAGCGGGAGGCGCTCCATGCGGAAGCTGTTCATCGAAGACCTGGAGCTGACGGGCAAACGGGTTCTCGTGCGGCTGGACTACAACGTGCCCGGCGATGAGGTGGGCAACGTGACCAACGACGCCCGCATCCTCGCCTCTCTGCCCACCCTGCGCCACATCCTGGCCGAGGGGGCCTCGCTCATCCTCTGCTCCCACCGCAGCCGGCCCAAGGGCGACGAGCCCCGCTACTCGTTGCGGCCGGTCGCCCGGAGGCTGGAGGGGCTCATCGGCCTGCCGGTGAAAATGGCCCGCCGGAAACCGGTCATCAGCGACGAGGTGCAGAACATGGCGGCGGCCCTGAAGCCGGGCGAGCTGATGATGCTGGAGAACCTCCGCTACGACCCCAGGGAGAGACAGGGCCGGAACGAGCTGGCCCGGGAGCTGGCCTCCCTGGCGGACCTCTTCATCAACGACGCCTTCCCGGTCTGCCACCGCAACAACGCCAGCATCGTCGGCGTGCCGAAGTTCCTGACCACCGCCTACGGCTACCAGCTCAAGAACGAGATCGAGTACCTGAGCCGGCTCCTGGGCGAGGTCCAGAGGCCCTACGTCGGCATCATGGGCGGCGCCAAGATCTCGACCAAGCTCGGGGTCGTCAAGAGCTTCCTGGGACGGGTGGACAAGCTCCTCGTCGGGGGAGGCATCGCCTACACCTTCCTGGCCGCCCTGGGCCGCGAGGTGGGCCGGAGCATCCACGAGCCCGACTACCTGGTGTACGCCAAGGACCTCCTCCTCCGCTACCCCGATAAGATAGTCCTCCCCACGGACAACTACGTGGTGGAGGAGATCGGCCCGGAGTACGAGGCCCGGCTGGTAGAAGAGATCCCCGCGGACCACATGGCCGTGGACATCGGCGACGAAACTCAGAAGCGCTTCGCCGAAGAGATCGCCCGGGCGCGGACCGTCTTCTGGAACGGCCCCCTGGGATACTTCGAGGACGAGCGCTTCGCCGGGGGCACGCGACTCGTGGCGCGCGAGGTGGCCAAGCTCAAGGCCTCCGGCGCCTTCACCGTCATCGGAGGCGGCGATTCCGTGGCGGCCATTGACCAGGCCGGGCTCCACTACACCGATTACAGCTTCGTCTCCACCGGCGGCGGCGCATCTCTCGTCTTCGTCCAGGGAAAGGAGCTCCCGGGCATCGCCGCCCTGACGGACAAATAGACCAAAACCCATTCCCCACACCCCTCTGGGGAGGAACATTCGCCCACGGGTCAGGGTGAGGGGTAACGTAACGCTGGCGGTGTAGCGTCGCCCTTCTACGGGCGACCGTGTGATTAAATCGGCGGCGGGGATAGGAATCCCCGCCCTACGGTTGGGTAATTACGGCGGGCGGGGGCAGAGCCCCGCCCCTACGTTTGGGATGCGTGCGTGTACATGATAAACAAGGGG
>DAOVLG010000426.1 GCA_030631385.1 Candidatus Coatesiibacteriota bacterium
CGAGGCGGAGGCGATCTTCGAGAACAAAGAGCGGGTCGTTCTTCGATGCCTGAACGAAATAACCCTCCACCGACCCGCCATCGCCGGGATCTGCGAGCTAGACATGAAGGTCGGTGGTCAGTACCTGGGAACCGCTCAGGGCGACGGGGTCATCGTCGCCACGCCGACGGGCTCCACAGCCTACTCCCTCTCATGCGGCGGACCGGTCCTCGCCCCCTGGATAACCGCCTTCCTGTTGACACCCATCAGTCCTCACACCCTCAACCTCCGGCCCGTCGTCCTCGACGCGGATAACGTCGTAGAAATCAATATCCGATCCAAAAACCCGATGGTTCTGATCGCGGACGGCCAGGTGGGGGTCGAGGTAACTGAACAGGACCGGATCATCCTGCGCAGAGCCGAGCAGACGGTTTCCCTCATCCGGATAAGCCCGCCCGACTTCTTCGGTGTTCTACGTGACAAGCTTCTTTGGGGCACCAACCACTATCTCAAAAAACGAGACTGGTAGAATGCTCTCTTACTTGGCCGTACGCGACCTAGCCACGATCTCCCACCTCGAAATGGAACTGGATCGTGGTTTTTCCGCGATCACCGGTGCCACGGGCGCGGGTAAGAGCGTCCTGGTCGGAGCCCTCGGCCTGGTCTTGGGGGAACGGGCCAAGGCGGACGCCGTGCGGAGCGGGGCCAAGGCCGCCGAGGTGCAGGCAATCTTCCGCGACCTGAGGCTGCCGGACGGTCTCGCCGAGAAGGTGGGGCTCGATCCCGAGCTTGACGAGATCATCATCCGTCGTCGGGTGGACGCCAACGGACGGTCACGTTGCTGGCTGGGGGCTAATCTGGTACCAGTCTCCGCCCTCGCCGCCCTGGGCGAACTGCTGGTGGATCTCCACGGTCAGCACGAACACCAGACCCTCCTGAAGTCCCGGGCCCAACTGGACCTCCTCGACGCCTTCGACGACCTGGACGAACTTCGCGAGAAGGTGGCACGGGGCTTCGAGACGGTGAAAGCGGCCGAAAGGGCGCTGGCCGAGCTGGAGAGCTCGGCGGCTGCCGATGAGAAACAGATCGAGCTGTGGAGGCACGAGCTGAAAGAGATAGACGACGCCGACCTGGAAGAGGGGGATGAGGATTCCCTCCTCGCAAAGAGGCAGCGTCTGCGGGCCGTGGTTGAGCTCTCCCAATTGACCCAAAGCGCCCTCCAGACGCTCAGCGAAGGTGATTCCTCGGCGTTGGACGGGATAGACGCGGTACGCACCGTCCTGAAAGAGCTGGTCAAACTGGACCCGGAGCAGGAGCATCTCGCCGACGAGCTTTCCCAGCTCCGCTTCGGCCTCATGGATATCGTTGAAAAATTTCGGGTGTACGGGGGGCTGCTCGAGACCGACCCGGCACGGCTGGAGGAGATCGAGGATCGTCTGGCGCTTTTCGAACACCTCAAGCGGAAGTTTGGACCGGCCATCGCCGATGTGCTCGAGTACCGCGAGTGGGTGGCGCGAAAGCTGGCCGATCACGAGGACCGCGGAGCCGCTCTGGCCCACCGCCGGGAGGTCCTCGAGGAGGCCAGGGAGAAGTACCTCTGGGTGGCGCGGGAGATCGGTGAGAAACGGCGAGAGGCGGTGAAACGGCTCGCGCCGAGGGTCAACCAGGCTCTCCGGCACCTGGGCTTCCCCGGGGAGCCCCTCACCATCCAGATCGGGGATCGTCCGGGCGACGATGGGTGGTCCGGCGCGCGGGCGACCTCGACCGGTCTCGACGTCGTGGAATTCCAGCTCAGCGCCAACCCGGGAGAACCGCCGCGGCCCCTGGCCAAGGTGGCCTCGGGCGGCGAGATTTCCAGGCTGATGCTGGCCCTGAAGGGGGTTACCGACGAGCGTTACGGTGTGCCGACCATGGTCTTCGACGAGGTGGACGTAGGCATCGGAGGACACATCGCCGGGGTGGTCGCCGAGCTTCTCTCAGACCTGGGTCGCTCGCGCCAGGTTATCGTGGTCACCCATCTGCCCCAGATCGCCGCCTACGCCGACGCCCACTACCGCGTGAAGAAGGACTCGGCCGAGGGCCGGGCCTTCACCGACATCGAGC
>DAOVLG010000369.1 GCA_030631385.1 Candidatus Coatesiibacteriota bacterium
GACGTAGAGCATGACGTCGGACAGCCTCGGCGACCGGAAGGCCTCGTCTATCCGGGCCTTGAAGAGAAGACCGAAGACCACCGCCGGCAAGGTGCCGATGATCAACCCCACCAGGAGCCTGCCCAGGCGTTTGTCCCCATCGGGGATAGCCCTCCCGGTGAACCGGCGGGCGGGGTTGGCGAAGAGGACACGAATCAGGTTCCCGAAGCGACGATAGAAGTAGACGACCACCGCCAGCGCCGTGGCGAGGTGGAGGAAAATTCCGAAGGCCAGGTTGAAGTCGGGCTCTACACCGATCAACGCTCCGGTGAGCACCAGATGCCCCGAGCTGGAGACGGGGAGGAACTCGGTCGCCCCCTGGATGAAGCCGAGGGCGGCGGCCTGGAGCAGGTTCAAAGCGTCTCCATTATTTATAAGACCGCGTCAATTGAGGACTTAGCGTACCACGCCCGCCGGAGTAAAATCAACCGAGAAGCTCGCGGAACAGTTCCCCGAATCTCTCCGCCAGGCGCTCGAAACTGGTGTCGTCCACGAAGGCGTCCCGCTCGGGTCCACCGTAGTTGATGCTGCCCGATGTGATGCCCCGGTAAAGTTCATCGAGGGTTCTTGCAACCTCTTCAGCCGAACCGTACCGTGCGACCAGCCCCAGGTTCTTCTCCCGGATTATCCGGGCGGCGGCGTTCTCCGGCAGAATCCCCAGCACCGGTTTTCCCGCCCGGGCGCACTCGTAGATCTTCCCCCCGGCGGTAAACCAGTTCTTGGGCGAATCCTCCAGGATGATCACCAGCACGTCGGCCCCGAGCTCCATCCGGATCATCTCCTGGAGGGGAACCGGCTCACCGATCTCGACCACATCGGAAAGGCTCCGTCTCTCAACCTCGTCCCGATATGTGTCGTGGATGCTGCCAACCAGTTTTAACCGAACGCTTGTTCGGAGCTCAGGCGGCCGCTGTAGCCAGAGCTCGAAGCCGTCCAGAAGCGACCAGCCGGTGCGACCGTCTGCGTCGTGGGCCGCCAGGCGGCCGCCGTAGAGGATGGTAAAGTGGTCGTCGGCAGCCGGTTCGGTGCCGGTGAAGGTCTCCTCATCGTAGCCGTTGCGGATGGTGCGGTAGGGTTGGTCCCCTCTGGCGTATCTTCGCCGGAGGAGTTCGGTCGCCCCGGGGTAGACCGTGGTAACCGCGTCCGCGCTGCGCATAACGAGGCGCTCCAAAGTCCGGTCGAGCCCGCGTCGCCAGGGGAGCCAGGGGGTGTAGAGCGGGTTTTCGACAAAGAGGTCGCGGCTGTGGCAGATCCACCGGACGCCGGTCAGACTCCTGAGCGCACGGCCGGCGAGGTGGGTGGTGAAGGGCGGTCCCGAGGTGAGGAGCAGGGCGGGTCGTCTTTTCTTGATCAAACGAAGGCCGTGGCGGACGGCCGGGATAAACCAGTAGTACTCTGAATCAGGAATGTGCAGAAGTGAACGGAATACACGCCCGGGAAAGGAAACGTGGAGTCGGGAGAGCTTACCGGTCCGCCCGTCCCCTCTTCGGTGACCCTTCAAGAACTGGCCGATCCCACGCACCAGGTTGACCGTCTCCACGCCGAAGACGGTGGTGCCGGGCGCGAGCGCCTCGAGCTGAACCTCGTCGTAGGTGAGGGCGTGGGTGGCCACCCCCCATCCCGGCTTGGAGTGGAGGACGTCCACCTTCCACCCCTGCCGTCCCAGGTACTTGACCAGATTGGCCGTATTGGGTTCGGTGCGGTATGGTGGGAAGTTCTTGATCAGTAGAAGGATATGGCGTTTCATGTTGGCCGATCAGCCGAAGTACTCCTGCGTAGTGCCCACCGACTGGGCCTCCTCGCGGTCTATTTTCCCCAAAAGCGCCAGCGCCGCCTTCCGGCCCATGATGATCGCATGATCCATGTTCCCGTACCGGAAGAGCCCCTGCCGCCCGGTGGTGATGAGGTTTGGATACCGGTTGAGGTGGTCCAGGCAAACCTGCAGCCGTTCGGAGTATCCCCGGTCGTAGATCGGGTAGGCGTGGGACTGGTAAGAGATCATATGCGTTCGTGGCCGTGTTTTTAACAGCCCCACCCCCGCCAGGCCGCTCAGGTTCCGTCGGCAGAGTTCGCCGTGGTCGGTTCGCCAGAGGGAATCGCCGGCGTTACAGCTCACCTCGACGGTGATCGCCGAACAGCCGGGCGGCGTGAGTTTCTCTGAGAAGTTGGCCGGTTCGCTGATCCGGTTGAAGAGGTACTGCGGCTCGGGGAAGTATATCCAGTGGTTGTCCGAGGGGGTCTTGCCACAGCAGGCCAGGTGATCGAAGACGACGGCGCGCGAACGGAGTCGGCGGGCGGCTTTTTGAACATCCAACCCCGGCGATGGCTCCAGCAGACTCACCAGATCGGTGAGGGGAACCGTGGAGATAACGGTAATCGCCCTTTCTCGATACAATCCTCCGTCCGCCCTTTCAACCACAACCTCGAAGGTGCCTTGTTTGGCAGAAAAAACAACGACCTTTGCGTTCAGGCGAATC
>DAOVLG010000486.1 GCA_030631385.1 Candidatus Coatesiibacteriota bacterium
CGAGGAATATCTCCCGGTGGGCGTAGCCGTGGCTGGCGATCTCGTGGCCGCGCCGGGCGATCTCGACGACGAGATCGGGGTGGGCGCGGGCCACCAGTCCCAGGACGAACATGGTGGTCTTGACCCGGCATTCGTCGAGCAGGTCGAGTAAGCGCCGGGTGTTGACGACCACCCGCTCTGTTATTGGCAGGCCGTGGGACAGGGTGGACTGGGACCAGTCCTCGACGTCAACGGTGATGATGGGTGCGCCGTTGAGGGTCATGGGTGGGTCAGGACGTGGTAGTCCATCCCGGCGCCGGGGATCTTCCACAGGTCTATCCCGGAGAAGCCGGCCGCATCGAAGAGGCGGCGGATGCCCACCTCGTCGTAAAGGTGGAGGGGACAGCGGCGCAGCCGGTAGCGGAGGCGCCTCAGGGGCGTCCGCAGCCAGTGCCGGCTGGGGAAGGAGACCGCCGCCGAGATCCTGACCAGGGGCCTGAGGGTCCTGATGAACGTGGCGGCGTCGGCCACGTAGTCCATGACGCCCATCACAACGGCGTGATCGTGGGGCTCGAGATCCGTGCCCGGGAAAGAGCCCTCGACGAGGCGGCAGCGGTCGGCGTAGTCGGTGCCTTTGAGTCGGTCGCGGACCAGTTCGAGCATGGCCGGTGCCGGGTCTAACCCGGTCACCAGGCGCGCACCCCGCTTGAGGGCCTCGACGATGTAGGGTCCCGTGCCGCAGCCGATGTCCAAAACGGTCCGCCCCCGCAGGTCGCCGAAGCCCTCAAAGGTCCGGGCGAAACGGACGAGAATGTCCCGGCGGAAACGGCGGTCAAACCAACGTAGGAGCCGCCCTCGGCGGCCCGTATAAAAACCGTCGAAGATCTGGGCGTATGCGTCGAAGAAGCGGGCGACGTCGTCCCGATTACCCAATACACACCTCTACTCTACCTCGCCGGGTGGAAGCATCTCCCGCTCCGGCCCCTCGGGGGTCGCCTCGCCGCCGGTGATGGTGGCGGTGATCTTCACCGGCTCGCGCTTGGAATCGTCGTAGGCCACCCGGCCGTAGACCAGGCTGACCACCACGCCGCCCAGGATACAGACCCCGAGGCCGCCGAAGGCCCAGAGGCCGGTCAGCCCCTCGAGCCGGAAGGCGAGGAAGTTGTTCAAGGCCGTGGGCAGCCCGCCCAGGAGCCAGACGGCGGCGCCGAAGACGATCCCCTTCAGAAAACCCACGCCCCAGACACGCTCCTCGACGGCGGCGTAGAAGAGGCCCCAGATGACGCCGATGATGACGCCGGCGCCGATCCGGGCCAGGAAGTAGGTGAAGCCGAACTCCTTCATGGGTAAATCGGTTCCCGCCGCGGCGCCTTTGGAGAGAATGTCTATCAGGATATAGGCCAGAGCCATCACCGCGCCCGCGATCACCCCGGCCAGGGCTCCTCTTTTGTACCTCGCTCCGCTCCTCTTACGGGCCATCAGACCTCCCGGATTTTCGACTGAAGCCTCCCCAGTATAAAAGACCCACCTCCGCCCGGCAAGCGTCAGTATACCGGGGGTGATCCAGCTATAATTATTTTTGGGGTTTACAACTACTATGCCGGACCAAAAAGAGGTATTTCCGACCCATGGATGTAGGGCGGGGATTGAATCCCCGCCGAAA